>JBMFUH010000047.1:0-16216 GCA_049966735.1 Isosphaeraceae bacterium | reverse complement strand
TGCCGGATGAAATCCAAGAGTGCGTAAGGCGGATCGGTATCCAGTTTGCGCTGAATTCTCCGTCTCAGTCGATACAGCGAGAATCCGGCAATGTAGGCGGCATCGGTGAGGGCAGTGTACAATTTGCCGTAGCTTTTCAGGAAGAAGCGTCGGCGAGCCTGGTACCAGTAAGCGGGCCGGCGCTTCGTGGCTTTTCTGGTCAAGCCCGTCGACGAACCTCCCAGGTGAATGACCTTGCTCGCCGGAACATACCAGGTTTCCCACCCCGCCTTCTTTGCTCTCCAGCAGATGTCGATGTCGTCAAAGTAGGTATAGAGCCCTTCGTCCAGGAGGCCGATCTCCTCCAGCATGGTCCGCCGCAAGAGCAGGCTTGCCCCCGAGACCCAGTCGACCTGGGCCGGTTCCTTGGGGGCCGGCGGCACGGCGATCCAGCGCGAGAGCAGTCGGGTGACGATCCCCAGGCGCAGGGCGAAATCGAGTTCGCTGGCGATGCCGAGGAAGCGAAACGGCGAGGCTCTGATCTCGCCGTCCGGCCAGAGCATTTGACTCCCCGCGATTCCCACGCGAGGGTGATTTTCCATGAATTCGACGAGCGCATCCAGCGCATGCTCCTGGACGATCGTGTCGGAGTTGAGCAAGAGAACATAGTCGGGAGGGTCGGCCGACTGAAGCGCCCGGCGGATCACCAGGTTGTTGCCCCCGGTGAAACCCAGGTTGGGATGAACGACGGTGAGATCGACCCATGAGCTCCAGCCGTTCTCCTCGATGGCCCGGCGCAATCGGTCCGCTGAATCGTCGCCGGTGCCGTTTTCCAGCAAGCCCACCCTCGCTCCGGGAACGCGATCAATCTGGCCGCTTACGGATCGCAGGCAATCGATCGTCAGATCAGCGACGCGATAGCAAAGCACGACGATGAGCAGTTTCATGCGACAGCCCTCGGAGCGATTCGTATTCGACCAACCCATGTAGGATACCGTCGCGAGCGATTCAGGGAGCCAATGTTGATTTTACGGAACATGGGCCGGGCCAGGCGGCCTGAATAAGACGCGCGATCACCCGCATTCGTGACGGAATTCGACGGAGACAATTGCTCTTGGTTTTCCTCCCGTCTTTGGGCAATGATGTGGAAAACCTGCCGGATTGCGCCGAGTTCCGGCTTGAGGGCGGCGTTTTCGTGGAGCAAAACGTGAACAGCGGATTCTCGAACGTGCCGGTTTTCGTACTCTGCGGCGGCCTGGGCACGCGGCTGCGCGAGGAGACGGAGGTCCGCCCCAAGCCGATGGTTCCCGTGGGCAATCGGCCGATCCTCTGGCATATTATGCGGAGTTATTCCCATCATGGGTTTCATCGTTTCATACTCTGTCTCGGTTACAAGGCCGAGATCATCAAGTCCTATTTCTTAAATTATGCGTCGATGAACAGTGACTTCACTGTTGCACTCAAATCAAACAATCTCACCGTTCATTCCATCGATCACGAGGACGACTGGGAGGTGACCCTGGCCTACACGGGAGAGTTGACCATGACCGGGGGCCGGGTCAGCCGCGCGGCGGCGAAGTATCTGGGAGACGCCCGACAGTTCGCCGTGACGTATGGTGATGGAGTGACCGACGTCGATCTCGGAGAGGAATTTCGCTTTCATCTCGAGCAAGGACGGCTGGGCACCGTCCTGGGAGTCAATCCCCCGTCGCGGTTTGGAGAACTCAAGGTCGAGGACACCAAGGTCCAGGAGTTCAGTGAGAAGCCCGAATTCAGCGAAAGCTGGATCAACGGCGGTTATTTCTTCTTTCACCGCGATTTCTTGCCCTATCTTTCCTCGGAGGAGAGTTGCGTTCTCGAGCGCGAACCACTCGTCCGCCTGGCTCGTGACGGGCAGTTGAGCATGTACAAACATCGCGGTTTCTGGGCCTGCATGGATACTCAACGCGATCTTGAGTATTTAAACAGACTCTGGGCGACCGGTCAAGCTGCCTGGGCAGTCTAGGTCGCGCGCATCTTTCCGAAATCCACACCCTGGCGAAGTAAACGACCATGAGAGTTTTTGTCACCGGCAATCAAGGCTATATCGGGACGCATCTCGTTGACCTGCTTAAGAAAGCGGGTCATGCCGCGATCGGTTGCGACCTCAATCTGTTCGAGGGATGCAACTGGGAGCCGATGGTTGCTCCCGACCGGCAGCTCAAGAAGGACGTGCGGCGGATCGAGCCTGGCGACCTCGACGGCTGCGACTGCGTGATGCATCTGGCCGCCATCTCCAACGACCCGATGGGCGCGCTCAACGCCGATCTGACGTTCCAGATCAATCGCGACGCTTCGATCCGCCTGGCGGAAATCGCCAAGCAAGCAGGCGTCCCCCGCTATCTCTTCGCGGGAAGCTGTTCGGTCTACGGCAAGGGAGAGAAGCTCGACCTCGACGAGTCGGACCCGCTCAACCCGCTCACCGCGTACGCCCAGTCCAAGATCGAGACCGAGGCCGCGGTGTCGCGGATGGCCGACCGTTCGTTCACGCCGGTCTTTCTCCGCAACGCCACCGCCTACGGTCATTCCCCCATGCTCCGCACCGATCTGGTGGTGAACAACCTGCTGGGCTCGGCGCTGGCGTACGGCGAGATTCGCATCCAGTCCGACGGCTCTCCCTGGCGTCCCTTGATTCACTGTCGCGACATCGCCCGGGCCTTCCTCGCCCTCGCCCTCGCACCCGCCGCGACCGTGCACAACCAGGCCATCAACATCGGAGCGAACGCCGAGAACTACCAGGTCCGCGACGTGGGCGACATGGTCCAGAAACTGATCCCCTCCGCCCAGGTCGCCTACACCGGCGAGGTGGGCGCGGACCCGCGCAATTATCGCGTCAAGTTCGATCTCCTCAACCGGCTCTTGCCCGACTTCAAGCTCGAGTACAGCCTGGCCTCGGGAATGGAGGAACTGCACCGCAAAATGGTCGAGCACGGCTTCTCCAGGCCAGACTTCGAGGGGGATCAGTTCGTCCGGCTCCGCACGCTCAAGAGCCGCTTCCATTTGCTCGGATAAAAAGAGGAACTCATGATCTTCACACAAACACCGCTGGCGGGCGCGTACGTGATCGACCTGGAAAAGCGCGGCGACGATCGCGGCTTCTTCGCCCGAGCCTTCTGCGAGCGGGAGTTCGCCGAACACAACCTCGTCACCCACTTCGTCCAGGTGAACAACTCGCTGAGCGCCCGCAAGGGAACACTCCGGGGCATGCACTACCAGCTTGCCCCCAGGGCCGAGACCAAGCTCGTGCGGTGCATTCGCGGGGTCCTGTATGACCTGATCATCGACTTGCGCGAGAATTCCCCTACCTTCGGCCAGAGCTTCGGAACCGAACTCACCGCCGAGAATCGCCGGATGTTGTACGTTCCCAAGGGCTTTGCCCACGGGTTCCTCACCCTGCTTGACGATACCGAGGCATTCTATTTCGTCGATGAGTTCTACGCGCCCGATTACGAGCGGGGAATTCGCTGGAATGATCCCCGCTTCAAGCTTTCCTGGCCCCTGGCTCCCGCGGTGCTTTCCGACAAGGATGCCAGCCATCGCGATTTCGATCCCGCCTGGCACCTGTCCGTTTGAGCGAGGGACCGAGCAATGAAGATTCTCTTCACAGGCGCCAGCTCGTTCACAGGCTCCTGGTTCGTCCGCGCGCTGGTCGCCGCGGGCCACGAGGTGACAGCCGTCTTTCGCAAAGCGCGGGAGGATTATGTCGACGATCCTCGGCGACGCCGCATCGCACTCCTGGCCCCGCTTTGTCGTCCTGTTCATGGCTGCTTGTTTGGCGACGACCGCTTCCTCACGGTGATGGGCCAGGGAGGGTGGGACCTCCTCTGCCATCACGCCGCGGATGTCACGAACTACAAGAGCCCGGATTTTGACGCGGTCGGCGCGCTCCGGAACAATACGCACAACCTGCGCAGGGTGCTCCAGGCCCTCAAGTCCGTGGGCTGTTCCCGGCTCCTGCTCACCGGCAGTGTGTTCGAGGAGGGCGAGGGAGCGGGTTCTCAGGGCTTGCCCAACTTTTCACCCTATGGTCTTTCCAAGTCGTTCACCGCGTCGTTCTTCCGTTATTATTGCGAGCAGGAGGAGATGAGGCTCGGCAAGTTCGTGATCCCCAATCCCTTCGGGCCCTTCGAGGAGCCCCGATTCACCACCTACCTGATGAAGACCTGGCTCGCTTCCGGGACGCCGGCATGCTCGAGCCCCGCCTACGTCCGAGACAACATTCACGTGTCGCTCCTGGCCAAGGCCTACGTTCGGTTCGTCGAAAGTCTGCCGAAGGAGCCGGGGTTCAGCAAGCTCAACCCCAGCGGTTATGTCGAAAGCCAGGGCACCTTCACGCTCCGGCTGGCGCGGGAGATGAGGCCTCGACTCAACCTCCCCTGCCCTGTTGAGCTGAAAAAACAGACCGAATTCCTCGAGCCGCGGGTCCGCATCAACACCGACGTCCTTGATGCAACCGACCTGGGCTGGGACGAATCGGCCGCCTGGGATGACTTCGCGAACTATTATCTTGCAGCGCGCGACCAGCCGGCTGATTAAAGCGGTTTTGGGGGCGATGGCTTCCCTATGACGCGGAAAGCCCCGGCCGTCCGGCTCACGTTGTCGCCATGAGGTCCGGCTGGTGGGAGGCCGAAGGGGCGTCGGTTCGTGGCGGAGATGAGTCGGTTCGTGGCGGAGCGATCGCCCCCTCCCTTGAGAACAGCTCGACGAGCTTGGCGACCTCGGTGTACACGTTGTGGCGCTCGGCGACGCTCCTGGCTCCGTTGCGCCCCATCTGATTCAGGGTTGACACATCCAGCGTCAAGGCCTGAGCCAACGCGTCCACCAGAGGTTCGACAGCGCCCGCGGGGACCAGCCAGCCGTTGACGTCCTGCTCGATCAGCTCGGGGTGGCCGGCGATGTACGTGGTGATGACGGGCCGGCCCACCGCCAACGCTTCAAAGAAGACGCCGGGCAGGCCCTCCGCGAAGCTGGGCAGGACGAGTGCCCGGGAGGCGAGCAGCTCCTGGAGAACTCCCTGATTGCTCAGGTAACCGGTGATCCGCACGCGGTCTCGCAGATCCAGTTTGGCGATCAGGTCTTCAATCTCCCGCCGCATCGGCCCGTCGCCAACGAGGACCAGCTCGAAATCGAGACCGCGATCGCGCAGGCCAGCCGCGGCCTGAATCAAGATCGCCTGACCTTTCTGTTCCACGATCCGGCCGATGCTGACCAGTCTCGGGGCCTCCGGCACCGGCGCGGGGCCGTGATCCAGGAACATCGGGCTGACCCCGACGCGCACGACGTGGATCTTGGCCCAGTCCACGTAGTCGGCCCAGCGGTAGAGCTGGCTGCGGGTGAACTCGGTGATGGCAATCACGAACCGGGCATGCCGGATCTTGTCCCGCAAGCAAATGGACCGGGGGGCGTCGAACTCTTCCGGGCCGTGCATCGTGAAGCTGTATGTCGGCCCGCCCAGAATCCGGCAGAGCATGGCCGCGGTCGCCGAGTTCGTCCCGTAATGGGTATGAATATGCCTGATTCCAAGGGCATGGGCCCACTCGAGCAGAATGCAGGCCTCGGCGAAGTAAATGAGCGTGCGCACCAGTCCCCGTTCGTCGGTACGCCCGACTCTCACGGCCAGCCCCAGCGCGCGGGCGAACGCGCGAGGCCGCTTCAGGCCGACCCTGAAGAGCGAGCCCAGGAAACCGATCGCTCCCACGTCGAGCACGGATCGAGTTCGCGCTCGTTCCGCCAAGTCATGTTCGTCGACCAGTTCCCCCTCGTACCGCCGCAGCGAGAAGCGGTGAAAGGAAATCCCCATCTCTTCCAGGGCCGCCACTTCGCGGCGGAGCGCCGTCTGACTGGGTTGGGGATACCAGTTGAGCAAGTATGCAAGGGTCATGAGCACTTCCGGTCTCGTCGAGGCGGTTGGTTGATGACGGCAGGAGGGAAGCGGCTGATGCTCGGCAACGCCCGTCAGGCGCCGTCCTTGTGGTAGCCTCCCGCATGACCATGGTGCCATTTCCAGGCGGTGCGCACGATCTCATCGATTTCCCGGTAGTGGGGCGTCCAGCCCAGTTCTCGGACGATCTTCTCGGGTGGGGCGATCAGAACTCCCGGATCACCGGGGCGGCGATCGACGATCTCGTGGGCGATCGGCTGGCCGACTGCCTTCTCGCAGGCCCTCAGCACTTCGAGCACCGTCACGCCGGTTCCCGAACCCATGTTGTAAACTCGGCTCATGCCGGGCGCCAGGGTTTCAATCGCCAGTTGATGCGCTTGGGCCAGGTCATCCGTATGAATATAGTCGCGCACGCAGGTGCCGTCCCGGGTCGGGTAATCGCCGCCGTAGATCAAGAGCTTGGGCCGATGGCCCAGCGCGACCTGGAAGATCAGCGGAATCAGGTGGCTCTCGTGACGACGGTCCTCGCCGTGTTCGCCGTCGCTATCCGCGCCACAGGCATTGAAGTATCGGAGCAGCGTATGGCCCATGCCGTAGGCTCGAGTGTAGTCCTTGATCATCCACTCGGCCGCCAGCTTGGTCGTACCGTAGGGCGTTTCGGGAAGCTGGGGCGAGTCTTCCCGCAGGGGCATCTCGGTATGGAAGCCGTAAGTGGCCGCGGTGCTGCTGAAGAGGATCTTCCGCACGCCCGAGGCGCGCATGGCGTCGAGGACGCTCTTGGTTCCCAGGACGTTGACTCGGTAGTACGCCTCGGGGTCGGCGATCGAGTCGGGCACCGAGGCCAGCGCGGCAAAGTGCATCACGGCTTCAACGTGGTGCTCCTGAAGCACCTGGGCCAGACGGTCCGTCTCCGCGATGTCGCCGATGATCAGCCGGTTGGAAGCGTCGGGGACGGCCCCCACATTGCCCTCGACCAGATTGTCGTAGGCGATCGGGTCGTGGCCGTGGCGCAGAAGCCAGCGCAAGGCCGCGCTGCCCACGTAGCCGGCCCCTCCAGTCAAAAGTATCTTCATTGGTAAATTCCTCGATCTCTCAGGATCATTTCGGCTGCCGCGGCGAAATCGCTCGCGGTCTGGTAGCGGCCCGCGGCCGCCGCCGTCTCAACTCGGATTGGTTCGTGCTTTCCGGAACCGACCAGGATGCTCCGGCAGCCGGCATTGAGGCCGGCCAGGACATCGCTGATGGAGTCGCCCACCATCCAGGAGCTGGCAAGTTCCAGGCCGAGCTCGGCCGCGGCCTGGAGCAACATGCCAGGGCCGGGTTTGCGCCTGGGGTTTTCCACGACGGTTCGATCGTCGCCGTTGGGAGCGTCGGGGCAATAATAGATGCCGTCGAGCGAGGTTCCCTGCTCGGCCAGTTGCCGGTTCATTTCCGCGTGAATTTCGTGCAAGCGGGCTTCGCTGATGATGCCCCGGCCGACCGCCGATTGATTGGTCACCAGGACGCGGCGAAAGCCGGCGATCCGCAGTGTCTTAAGCGCGTCGGCCGCGCCGGGCAGGAGCTCGACGTCCGCCGGGTCGGCGAGATAGTGGACATGCTTGATCAGCGTGCCGTCGCGATCCAGGAAGACCGCGGGCCCTGGCCCTGCGCTGACATTCTCGCGAACCGGGAAAAAGCGGGGGGCGTCTCGTCTGGCTTGCTCGAGTGCCTGCGGAGTGCCGACGTCCAGGTGATAGCCACCCCAGACCCAGCCCCGCATCCGGCCCGCGAGCCGAGGCAGCACGTCGAAGCCCAGGTCGAATGCTCGCCGCGCGGCAATCTCGCGATAGAGCTGGGCATCGACGACGTACAGCCCGGCGTTGGCCAGGTCGGTCGCCGGCCGCGGGGGTTTCTCGGTGAACGAGATGATCCGCCCAAGTGCGTCCAGCTCGGCGATTCCGCAGGCTCGGGGATTGGGTGCGTGCCAGAGCACCATGGTGAAGGGATCGGCATGGGTGCGATGAAAGTCGAGCAAGGGACGCAGATCGATGTTGCTCAGGTTATCGGCGTAGATGAGCACGACCTGGTCGGCCGTGTCGGCCAGATCGGCATTCGCCCTGACCGTACCGGCCGACCCCAGGAGGACCGGCTCGTACGATTCGACAAGATGAATATGTCCGCGGGAATTGACCCGAGCGATGTACGAGCGAACCTGCTCCGCCAGCGCGTGGGTGTTGATTCGAGCTTCGCGGATCTCCGCCTCGAGCAGGCGATCGATCCAGTAATCGAGCAGGGGACGCCCGGCGATCGGCACCAGGCACTTGGGCATCGTCTCCGTGAGAGGTCGGAGCCGGGTGCCCCGCCCTCCGGCAAGCAGCAGTGCGTTCACTCGTCCAGCATGTTCCGTCATGGTGCGGATTCCGGGCCCCAGCTCGGTCTAGTTATGGATGAAGATGTTCCGGCTGCCGTGGCGTGCGATCCGGAAGGGGATTTCCCGGGGCCGGCCCAGGGCTTCCCGGATGGCGCGATGCCGCCAAGGGGGGGCGACCAGGAGCAAGAAGCCGCCTCCTCCGGCTCCCAGGAGTTTTCCGCCCACCGCCCCTGCTCTTCTGGCCGCCTCGTACCAGTCGTTGACCTGGTCGTTGCTGATGCCGAAGCCGAGTGAGCGCTTCAGCTCCCACCCCTCGTGCAAGAGCCTGGCGAACGCGTCGAGATCTCCCTCGCCCGAGAGAGCCAGGCGCATCTCTGCGGCGAGGTCGCGCATCCGGCGGAGGACTTCCATGCGGTCGGTCGTGCCGGCGGACTGCCGCTCGAGAATGGTGTCGGCGTCGCGCGTCTGGCCCGTGTACAGAAGCAACGTGCGCTGCTCCAGTTCCGCGACGATCTCCGAGCGGCAAGGGACCGGCTCGACGTCCACGGTGTCGTCGCTGTTGAAGCGGATGTAGTTGATGCCGCCGAACGACACGGCGTACTGATCCTGGCGGCCGATCGGTTTCTTGAGCACGTCGATCTCGATCCGGCAGGCCTGCTCGGCAAGCATTCGGGGGGCGATGATCCGGTGTTGGTAGGCGTGGAGTGCACTCAGCAGGCCGACGGTGAGGCTGCTGCTGGAGCCCATGCCCGTACCGGCCGGCACATCGCCAATAGTGGTGATTTCCAGCGGTTCGTCGAGCTCGACCTGGCGCATGGCCTCACGGACGAGCTCGTGCTGGACCTGGTCGACGGTGCTAGCGGTCTCGGTCCGGGAATAGCTGACCCGGATGGTCGGTTCAAACCGCTGATGGATCGTCACATACATGTGCTGGTCGATCGTGGTGCTGAGCACCGCCCCGAATTCCTTGCGAAAGAAGGCTGGCAGATCGGTGCCGCCGCCGCCGAAACTGACGCGGTAGGGAGTCTGGGAAATGATCATTGGGTTGCTTTCTGACTGGTCAAGATCGTCGCACTGGGTGTGGAGGAAGGGACCGCCCCACGGGAGGAAGGCCGCCCTTTGCCCCGGAGGGCCATGTTGACGATGAACCAGGCGTTGCGCGCATACCGCGGGAAGAGCCTTCTTGGTTCCAAGAGTAGGCGAAACGCCCATTCGAGCCCGGTTTTTTGCATCCACCTGGGAGCCCGGTTGACCCGACCGGCGGCGAAGTCCAGCGCCGCGCCCAGGTTCACGCCGACCGGCACACCGAGATCGTCCAGGTTGGCAAAGAGCCACTGCTCGCCCAGGGGCATCGTGGCCGCGACGATCAGGATGTCGGTCCGAGCCTCGGCAATCTGGCGTTTCAGTTGGTCGTATTCGGCGGCGGAGAGGTCTCGGAAATGAGGCGAGGCTGTTCCGGCCACTTGCAGAGCCGGATAGCGCGCCTGGAGCCGCTCCGCGGCCGTAAGGGCGACGCCGGGCGCGCCTCCCGCGAAGAAAACCCGGTAGCCCTGGCGAGCGGCCAGCTCGCTCAGGGAATAGATCAGGTCGGAACCGGCGACTCGCTCGGGCAGAGCGCGCGGTCCGCGACGCGAAGCCCAGACCAGAGGCGCGCCATCCGCGACCAGGAACGCCGCGCGAGCATTGACATCGTGCAGCTCCGGATGCTCACGTGTCAACATGGCATAATGCGTGTTGGCCGTGATGAAATAGGCGGACTGGCGCTTCTCAACCAGTTGGCCGACGGTCTCGATTGTTGCCGCCAGGGAAAGGGGAGATAAAGCAAGGCCCCAGACGCACACCGGATTGTTCGCAACGTCTCTAGTCATCAATCGGCAACGTGTCCTTCTTACTCTTTGACTTACCCTTGGGGCCCCTGTCCTCCGGGATGACGGCGAGAACAGGCCGGTCGCCGACAGTCCGCGCCTGCCTGCGCGCGACCCCATTTTGCGGAACGTCTGGAATCACGAGCCGATCGTCCCCCTCTTGAGATCCGCTGTCGGCCGCCAGCCAGGCCAGGATGAGCAGTTCCAGAAACACCAGAACCAGGGCCAGCGGCATCATCAACCAGCCGGACACATCATGGGCCACATGCCTGGCCTCGTGGTTCTCGATGAAATGATAGCACAGTCCCGTGGCGACGATCCGCACGATGTTGCTCACGAGTGCAATCGGCAAGGCGCTCGCCAACACGATGATTCGCTTCCAGTTCGCCAGCGGGATCAGGAACAAGGTCGCGGTCACCGTGGCGGCCAGGGTCATGAGCATCGAGAGACCGTTGCAGGCCTGAGCGACTTCCAGGGTCCTGGAACCCTCGGGAGCATCAGGCAGATAAATGATAGTCCCCTCAGGCAGGGCCAGAAAACCCAGGAGTTGCAGCATGAAAACGCTGCCGAGCGTCGCGACCCGCTGCAAGGGCAAGGCGAGCAAGTTGTTCAGGGTGAGAGGCAGAGGGAGCATGAAAACGAGAAAGAAGGCGGCCGGCCAGCCAACCTTGAGCAGCCGCCAGCCTCCGAGCGTGAACATCAAGGAGGCGACCACGGCGATGATGGAAGCGTTCTCGATCCACTGGCTGTTCTGTTCATAGGCCACTGCCCGCACCACCAGGGCCGCGACCAAGACCAGCCAGCTCCACCCCGGCCCGCGACTGGCCGACCAATCCAGCTCCGCGTCTTGCAGTCGATACCAGAAGATCAAGAACGCGACGGGGATGACCAGGTAACCGTGCGAGTAGTTTGGCTCATGCCCCCAGATAATCCAGAGCGTTTGCAGGTTGGGCCAGTAAGCCCAAAAAACCATGAGGATGATGAGCAAGACACGCAAAAGCGGGGACGCGGGACGAATCCGGTCCGCGAATGCCCGGAAACTCGCCCTGGCCACCTCGCCCTTCGAGTTCGGGTCAGCCGCCGAAACGCCTCTCTGGACTGGAGAGAGATGACGCAAAGGAAACTCCCAGAAAGTCGGAAATCGATCGTAGCAGACGGTTCCGGGGGCCTCTCACCCCCTCCAGCATCTTCAGAATGACTCAATGAACCTGTGTCGGGTCATCTCCAATTAATTTACAAATGAGAACCCATTGACGCTTTCGCGATCCGCCGGAGCGTGTTTGACCATCGCAAGCGCTCTCCCGCTGATGAATCAGAGACGAGCCTGGCACGGCGAGCACCTGGGCTTCGGGGCAACGGACTCGGGGTCGTACAGCTCTTCACCCGGCGGGTCCTGCTCGCAAGCGATTCTTGTCGGAGAATGGTACGGGGACGACCAAGCCGGAGCGTCCGTTCATCCTGTCCACTTCCGGAGCAGTGATCAGACGCTGCCGAGCCCCTCTCCGGCCAGCTTGCACCGCGCCGCGCGGGCCTTGAGGAATCGTTCAGGTGTTATCGGGCGTTCGGGCGGTTTCGGCACCCTCCACGGTGTCAGCCGTTTCGGCATCACGCTGGCTGTCTCGCGTGCGGCTGTAGGAGTAACGGCCGTAATAAGAATCCGACGACCTCATGCAATTGATCACGGTGCCGAGCACGGGGATACCCGCGTTGTCGAGCTGCCGCCGGGCTCGCTCGACCTGGGGAGCCCTACTGATCTCGAAGCGGGCGGCCAGCAAGACGCCGTCGGTCCAGCGTCCCAGCATCAGGGCATCCGGCATCGGCAAGACCGGCGGAGAGTCGATGATGATCATCTCGTAGCGCTGACGCAGTTCGGCGATCTGCATGGCGAACGCGCGCCCCTGGAACAAGCGGCTGGTATCAGCAACGGGTGTGCCGGCGGCAAGCAGGTGGAAGGACCCCCCTTGGACAGGCAGCAACACCTGCTCGAGCTGAGCTTCGCCCTTGAGCAGGTCACTGAGGCCGGGCCCCTCGGGAATGTCTAGGAGCGGGCAGAGAGCCGCCCGCCGCATGTCGGCGTCGATCAAGAGCGTGGAGATCCCCGCGTTGCCGCAGCGCGCCGCGAGCTGGGCGGCCAGAGTGGTCTTTCCCTCTCCTCCAACGGCGCTGGTGACCAGGACGCAACGGCCGATCTCGGTATGGCTGGTATCGCCGCAGACCGCGAATCGCAGATGGTCCAGGCGCTGGATGAAGCGGTCAATCTGATCATGGACGCCCGGTGCGTTCAGCTTGCGTTGCGAACCTGCGGACGGGAGAGGCGGCAGCGCGAAGACCTCGGAGTGGACCCGGCTGGACAGCAGGTCCGGATCCGCCACGCGCTCGGCCCGGATCTCCAGCAGGAGAAAGAGTCCGAGAAGCGCCAGCAGGATCGCCGTGGGCGCGATCAGCATGTACTTGATGCGCTTGTTGTTATGGGGGAACTTCGGCTCTTCGGCGGGCTGGATGTCCTCGATCGAGACCCTGGGCTTGTCGCGCGTGAACTTGAGCGTCTCCACCTTGCGGTTAATCAGCTCATACTCGCGATTAAGCGTGTCGAGGTCATCCCGCAGGAAGGTCGCTTTGACCGTTTCCTCGTTCGACTTTTGCACCGTTTCTTGGTTTTGCTTGATCAGCGCTTGCAGCCGGGCTTCCTTGACTTTCTCTTCCTTGATCTTCCGCTTCAGATCAGCCACTGAGTCAAATTCCGGCCCTCGGCCGGCGGTGGGAACCAGCAAGCGTTGGCGAATCTCCTCGCTCTTGACCTCCCAGAGATTGTTGTACTGCGCATTCAGTCGCTTCAGTCGCTCTTCCGCGGCCAGCCGAGCGGGTTCGTCTGGTCGACGCGCCAGAGTCTTCGTATGCTTCAGGGTGTCTTGGGCGGAAAGGATATCGTCGACCAGATCCATGACTTCGGGGTCGCGCTTGAATTCATGCCTGATCTCCGCCCACAGTTCGGGACTGTCTTCCTTGCTCGGGTCGGTCGCTTTTCCGCCGTTCGCCTCTGCCTGCTGGGTTTCCGCCTCCATGGCCTGGAGCCGGGCCTCGTATTCCATGAGTTGCAGCTTGGTCTGCATCAGGTGGTCTTTGGTGGTCTTGTACGTGTCGAGCGTGAGCGTATCGAAATTAGGCTGGGGAGATTGATCGGGCTGATCGGAACTCTTCAGGCTCGGCTTGGAAAACGCCACATTCCCCGACGCGCCGGCCTTTTGCAGCTTTGTCCTCGTGTCCTCGATCTTCTTCTTGTACTCGTCCAGTTTTTTTTCCAGCTCTCCCAGAAAAATTCTCTTTGCCCCCGACCCGCGCTCCTCGTTTTGCTCCTTGTAAGAGTTGACGACGGCGTTGACGATGTCGGTGGCCTCCTTGGCGTCGATGGAGGCCAGCGCGACCCGCACCCAGTGCGTGTGGGGAATAATCGTGACCTCGAGGTTCTCCTGGATGACGGCCTTGGGATCTTCCGAAAGCCTGAGCATCGGCAGCTTGGTGATCCCGGGTTTGGCGAGCGCCGCCTTGATCACGCTATTGGTTTTGATCGTCGTGGCCTCAGTCTCAAGGTAAACAGGCTGGGAGACAAGCGATTCATTGGTTGTCGTGGTCGGACCGAACAGCTCCGGCTCATTGCTCTCGATCCACAGATTGCTTTCCGCCTGGTAGGTGGGTTGGCCAAGCTTGTAAATCAGCAAGACGATGGGGGCTGAGGTGACGACCCAGATCAGGAGAATGCGCCACCAGTTACGGACCAGACCACGCAGGATCTGCCGGGGATTCACCGATGACGCCGCGGGAGCGACCTCGATCTCACGGGCGGCGGCGGGAACCAGGACGGAAGCGGGCAACCGGGCGGGTAGATTCAGGTTAGATCCGTCGGTGGTGTCCATCGTGCAGTTGACTCGCGCTGGATGTTACAACGAAAGAAAAAAGGCTCCCCAGTGCTTCTGGGTGAGCGCGAACCTCAAGATGCCGGAAGACTCGTACCTCGGACACGTTGCCTCGACTTGACGACTGGCGGCACGCCAGTTCGCGGGCCCCATGACCGGAATGCAACATTCGCGGCCGACCATCAAGAAAGTTCCCCGGATCAATCCCTTCGTGTCAGTCGTCTTGAGCCAGCTTCGATCTCGCGAGACTCCTGTGGAACTGTAATCGAACGCGCTTATTCTGGTCAAACCAAAATCCCTGCTTTCCAGGAATCCCCCAGCCTGATGCCAGAGATCAACATCGAAGATCTTTCCCATCGCGAGCTGGCCGGGAAGGTGGTGCTTGCGTGGATCATGGCAAGGCTCTGGCGAATGCTTTTCCTGGCGTGGCCGTGGATTTCCTTCTTTGATGGACAGCTCAGATGCCCGTTCAGGATGGGCGTGAGTTCATTTCGGTCGGGGCAAGCGGTGATCGATTTCCTCGACAAGCTGCCCCAGGAGCTCCTGGACGGAACTCTCATCCCCCTTGACGCCGATCTCCGCCTGTTGCTGCACCTGGACCTTGAACATCCCCGGATGATAGCGGAACAATTTCCAGTATTTCCCCATGTCGTAATCCCAGCGGCCGGCATGGAGAAACGAATGGTAAACCACTCGGTAGTCGACCCGGCCGGCGATCGACTTGCTGAAATGTTGCTCCAGGAACCGAGCCTGGGAGGCCGAGTCGGCCACCGACACCAGAACGTCTTGATCGCGGGAGGGCGTCACGGGCCTGAAGTCCTGGCTCGAATAGCAGATGCCGGGGGTATGCGCCCAGACCTTCAGTGCAAGCCCGTAAAGGATCAGGACATTCGCGATCTCTCCCGTCTTCTCGTTTCTGTAAATTCGCTCCACGTGATCCGTTGCACCGGCCACGTAAGCGATTTCGGGCTCGAGTTTCCTGTCCGAACCCTCGATCGCCCGCCATGTGCCCAGGCGTTCTGAAATCTCGGCGAGCGGAAATGGGGACCTTTCTTGCTCCATGCTGAGAGCGTAAAACCGCCAGTCCCGCAGGAGGCGAACCCCTCCCGATATTCCCAGGAGCAAGCAAATCAGGGCGATCCATTTCCACTCGACTCTGGCCGAGGTTTTCAGATCGACCCGCGATTGAGTGCTCGACTCGAGGAGAGCCATCGATACCTCTTGGGCTGGAAAACGGATTCGTCGAGTCGCCCCGTACGGGGAACCTGTTCACGGGGAGACCGCGTTCGCAAGTAGGCCCAATTATTGATGATGTGGGCCAGCCACTCAAGGGCACGTTGCCAAATCGCCTCATGGCGGAGCGCTGCCCGGGCGTCAGCGCTTCCTTTTCCACAACATGGCCAGACGGCACCGCTCTGGAGTATCATGGCGATCCTGGACGTTGTCGGAGAGAAGGCTGTCGGGTACGCCTGTGAGCTGCACTTGGCCAGTCTCACCCAGCACCGGGTAGATCGCGCGCGTGCGCCTCAGGCGATCGGCGGCTCGTTATACCGGGCCCATCGGAACGACACATGACCGCGATTCTGGGTATCTCCGCGTTTTATCACGACAGTGCCGCCGCACTCGTGCTGGACGGCCGGATCGAGGCCGCCGCGCAGGAAGAACGGTTCACCCGGATCAAGCACGACGCGGCGTTTCCCACGCATGCCATCACTTTCTGCCTGGAAGCGGGCAACATCACCCCGGCCGACCTGGATTACGTCGTCTTCTATGACAAGCCCCTCACCAAGTTCGAGCGCTTGCTCGAGACCTATCTGGCCTATGTCCCGGCGGGATTCCGTAGCTTCCGCCTGGCCATGCCCCTCTGGCTCAAGGACAAGTTGCACATGCGGCGGACCATCCGCCAGGCCTTGGGAGATCGGACTTCCGCGCGCCTGGTCTTCGCCGACCACCACGAAACCCACGCCGCCAGCGCCTTCTTCCCCAGCCCATTCGACAAGGCCGCAATCATCACGCTTGATGGCGTGGGCGAATGGAGTACGGCAACGTTTGGCGTTGGCGATAGCAACCGGATTCACCTGATCGACCACATCTCCTTCCCCCATTCCCTCGGCTTGCTCTATTCGGCGTTCACCTATTATTGCGGATTCAAGGTCAACAGCGGCGAGTACAAGCTGATGGGGCTGGCGCC
>JBMFUH010000046.1:0-16237 GCA_049966735.1 Isosphaeraceae bacterium | reverse complement strand
AGTGGTGTACAAACGCTGGAATTTCGTCGAAAAAGTGCCATCTAGTGCCACTTTCGAGGGCCTGGGAGCCGGCCCTCGACCCGCCGACCATCTGGCGAAAGTCGTTTCAGGATCATCACTTGGCGTTCCAGTGCATCCACCCATCGGCATCGAAAACGCGATGTGCCGCTTTTCGGGCAAAAGTGCCATATCAACGATCGCCGATTGTTCACTATCACGAGCCGACTACAAAGGACGAGGACGTGAACAGCCGTATCGAGCAGACGTATGTTCCACTTCTCCGACACCCGGATGGCCGAACAACGCTTGCCCCCGTTCACGCGGGAAAGACGATCGGCCCGGGATTGATGGCCAAGATCTTGCGTGACCGCGAGATGACCCGTGACCAGCTTGCCGCGTTATTGTAAGACTTGACGCAGCGCAGTCCTTGCGAACAGAAAGAACCTCGCCCGAAGGAAATATTATGCTCGACCTCAAATTCGTCATCGCCCATGCCGACGAAGTACGATGCAACTCACGCAACCGGAACGTCCCGCAAGATGTGCTCGACGACATCGACCGGATCGTCGCGCTGGAAACCGAGCGGAAGGGGCTGCTCTCGGCCGTCGAGGAGATCCGCCGTCGCCAGAACGAGGTCGCCCAAGCGACAGGAAAGGAAAAGGATTCCGAGAAGCGGGCCGCGCTCATCGAGGAGGGTAAGCGGCTCAAGGCCGCGGCCGGCGATGAGGAAGAGCGGCTCCGCGTGATGGAAGACGAGATCAGGCAGCGGCTGCGGCGCGTCCCTAACCTCACCCACCCCGACGCCCCGATCGGTCAGACCGAGGACGACAGCCGGGAACTCCGTAAAGTCGGCACTCCCCGTACCTTCGACTTCCCGGTCAAGGACCACGTCGAGCTGGGCAAGTCGCTGGACCTGATCGACTTCGAAACTGGCGGCAAGGTTAGCGGGACGGGCTTCTACTTCCTCAAGAACGACGCCGTGCTCCTGGATCTGGCCCTCCAGCAGTTCGCGATCCGCAAGCTGATCACGGCGGGATTCACGCCCATCATCACGCCCGACCTTGCCCGTAATCAGATTCTGGAGGGTATCGGATTCACGCCTCGGGGCGAGGAGACCCAGGTTTACTCGGTCGAGGACAGCGATCTGAGCCTCGTGGGCACTGCCGAGATCACGCTGGGAGGCATGCACTCCGACGAATTGCTCGAGGAGGGCCAGTTGCCCATCAAGTACGTCGGTCTGTCGCACTGTTTCCGCACCGAGGCCGGCGCCGCGGGCCGCGCCAGCCGGGGACTGTATCGGGTCCACCAGTTCACCAAGGTCGAGATGTTCGCGTTCAGCACTCCCGAAACCTCCGGCGCGATCCACCTCGAGATGCTGGCGATCGAGGAGGAACTCTTCCAGGCTCTGGAGATTCCCTATCGCGTGCTCGACATCTGCACCGGCGACCTGGGCGGCCCGGCCTACCGCAAGTTTGACCTCGAGGGCTGGATGCCCGGCCGGGGCGACCACGGCGAGTATGGCGAGGTCACCAGCACGTCCGACTGCACCGACTACCAGGCGCGGAGGTTGAACATCCGCTACCGGCCCGCCGGGCAAAAGGGAACAAAATTCGTCCACACGCTCAACGGAACGGCCGTCGCATTGTCGCGGGCGCTGATCGTGATTCTCGAGAACTACCAGCGGGCCGACGGCCGGATCGATGTCCCCCAGGTCTTGCGCCCTTATGTGGGCAAGGATGTGATCGGGGGATGAACCGCGTCGGGTTCTTCGGGGACTTCGCGCAATGGAGATCGGCCTATGCGAAATCCGCTCCTCGTGCCTGACCTTCGCGAGTTGATCCAGGGCGGCGAAGAGGCTGCCCTGCGCGAATTCATCGAGGACCAGCACCCGGGGCGAATCGCGGAACTGATCGAGGACCTCGCCACCGAGGATGGCGACGCCCTCTTCCGCATCCTCCCTCTGCGCAATCGCGCGGAGGTCCTGAGCTACCTGGATATCGACCAGCAGAACCGGATCGTCAAGGCCATGCCTCCCCGCGAGGCCGCCGAGCTCTTGCACCACATGTCACACGACGAACGGGCTGATCTCGTCAACCGGCTGGACGAAGACTTTGTCGACGTCGTGCTCCCCCACCTCGCGCAAGCCGAGCGCGACGACATCCGCCGGTTGGCCGCCTACGAGCCGGGAACCGCCGGCGCGGTCATGACGACGGACTACGTCACGCTGCCAGCCCACATCAACGTCCGCGAAGCACTCGAGCGGCTCCGCCACGAGGCCCCCGACCGCGAGACCATTTACTACTGCTACGTGGTCGACCACAACCGCCGGCTGATCGGCTTCGTCTCGCTCAAAAACCTGATTCTCTCGCGCAGGTCTGCCCAGATTGAAGACATCATGCAGCAGGATGTCATCTTCGGCCGGGTCGACGAGGATCAGGAGACCGTCGCCCGCCAGATCGACAAGTACGACCTGCTCGCCTTGCCCATCGTCGATGCCACCGACCGGCTCGTCGGCATCATCACCCACGATGACGCCATGGACATCCTTCGCCAGGAGCAGACCGAAGACATCCTCAAGTTCGGCGGCGTCTCCGCCGATCCCGAGGCCGATACGGCACCCTACTGGCAGAGCACGGTCACGGACGTGGTCAGGCGCCGGATCAAGTGGCTTTTGATGCTCTTCGTTGCCGAGAACCTGACCTATCCGGTTCTCGAGTATTACAACTGGACCAAAGATAAGGTGCCCGCACTCGACTTCTTCCTTGCACTCATGCTCGGAACCGGCGGCAACGCCGGCAGTCAAACAGTCGGCACCATCATTCGCGGGATCGCGCTGGGAGAGATCAAGGGGCGTGACACCAGTCGGGTTCTGTTGCGGGAGTGGTCAATCGGCCTCTTGCTGGGACTTATGCTGGGAACTGTCGGCGTGCTTTATGCCCACTTTTATCGACGTCAGCCCTGGGGCGTCTCCACAGTCGTCGGACTGACACTCCTGGGTATCTGCATGTGGGCCAACACAATCGGCGCCCTGGTCCCGCTCATCGCCCGACGCGTGGGCATTGACCCCGCCGTGATCTCGGCCCCCTTCATCAGCACGCTGGTCGACGCTACCGGCCTGGTTATCTACTTCTCCGTCGCCATCGTGCTCCTGGGACTGACGCATTAGCCAAGGCTGGCGGCCTACTCCTTACACGCGATCTCTGAAATCCGCATGCGGTTCGGATCGAAACCAGGTACACTGATTTCTTCACATTCCGGCTCCCGCCACCAAGGAGCAAGCGATGCGCGCACGACGAGCAAGGCACCTGTTCCTCCTGATCCTTTTCACCCTGGCCGCTCTGCCTGCAAGCCCAGCCTGGGCCCAGGGCAAGAAGCCGTACCGGCAAGTCCTGATTTCCACCGACCTTAACATGAATGTCGACACATTCATGACGGCTCGGCAGGCGATCGCGTCGCGCTATGCCGTGCCGGAGTGCCCCACACCCTGGACTGTCCGGAAGTTCCGCTATTTCGGCGGCAAGCAGGAGCAAAGCTACGTCATCTGGATTGACAACGGCAAGCTGCAAATTGGAGTCGTCGCCACGCGAGGCCTGGGCGTCCTCGCCGTGCTCATGGACGGGGTCCAGGTCCTGGGCTGGAAATCTCCCGTCAAGGACGTCGTTTATCCCAGCCTGATCGACCTCAAGAGCCGGGGCGGCCTGGGCTGGCTGGAGGGCTTCAACGAATGGCTCTGCCGTTGCGGAATGGAGTGGAACGGCCAGCCCGGAACCGATCGCTTCATCAACAACCGGGGAGAGGAAGACACGATGGAGTTGACCCTCCACGGGCGGGTCGCCAACCTGCCCGCCCAGGAGGTCTGGCTGATCGCCGAACACGACCCGCCTTACAAGATCACTCTCCGGGGCGTCGTCCACGAACGCTTGTTCAATGGGCCCAACCTGGAACTGACCAGCGAGTTTTCCATCAACCCAGGCGCGCGCGATTTCCGGGTCAGCGACGCGATCACGAACTGCGGAGGACGGCGGCAAGAGTTCCAGATGCTCTACCACACCAACTTTGGAACGCCGATTCTTGAGGAGGGAGCAAGGTTTGTGGCACCCGTGCAAGAGGTCACCCCGTTCAACGAGCGCGCGGCCCAGGACGTCAAAACCTATGACGTGTATTCCGGTCCCAAGCCCGGCTTCATCGAGCAGACATACGCGGTCAAGCCGCTGGCCGATCAAGCGGGCCGCACCGTGGTGTTGATCCAGAACAAGCGGGCCGACCTGGGCGCCTCGGTGCGGTACGACACCCGCGAACTCCCTTACTTGACGCTCTGGAAGAACACGGCCGCGCTGGAGGACGGATATGTCACCGCGATCGAGCCCGCCACCAACTATCCCAACAATCGCCGGATCGAGCGCAAATACGGCCGCGTTCCCGAGCTATCGCCCGGAGAGAGCTACTACATGACCCTCGACTTCGCCGTCCTCGCCGGCAAGACCGAGGTCGACCAGGTCGCACAGGAGATTTCCAAGCTTCAGGGAAACCGCAAGCCGATCCTCAATGAAAAGCCGATGCCCAAGGAGTGAACCAGGACGCCTAGAGCGGTTTTCGTGTTGATGGCTCCCCGTAGGGTCCGCTGTGCGGACCAAATGCCCCGGCCGTCGGTCCGCACAGCGGACCCTACGATACTGAGCGCCATCGCGCAGGCGCCATCCCTCGTTCCGACGCTCCGCGTCGGAACGAGTTCAAGCGATTCTCTCCCGGTATGTTATGACAAGAGAATGGTGGTGTTGAGCAAGGGCTCTCCACCAAATCGGCTTCAATCCGCCACATACCGGAAGTTGAACCGGCCCTCGGGAGCGACGTCGCCGCTCGAGTAGAAGTCCATCACGTCGCTTGGGTACTGGAGGTTGTCAGCCCACTTGAAATCGATGGCCAGTTTGTTCGTCCCCTGGGGTAAACCGAGCGCCCTGCGCGGAATTGCCAGGTGCAGCTCGCGGCCCTTGAAGCGCAGGCTCACGCGCTGGACCTTCTCCCAGCGCGAACCGCCCATGTTCTTCTCGAGCCAGCTCGTGCCGTCGGGCTCGATGATTCGGTTCACGACGAAGTCGTAACCCTCCCAGCCCGTGCGCGGGTTGCGGTCGACGTTCAGGAACAGGAGCATCCAGTTCGAGCCCGTCGACCGGGTGAGCGGCTGCTGGGCCCGTGCATACGCGTAAACATTCTTTTCGTCGCGGGCGATCTTGCAGGCAACCAGGTTGTTGCGGCCCGTGCGGTTGATGTAATGCAGGCCGCCAGCGCCGTCAAAGTCGCGCGGTAGCGTGTCGAAGGCATCGTCGGCGAACTCGGGAGCGACTTTGCGCCAGGGCTCGAATCCGCCGGCAATGTCGATCATCGTCGCGGGCGAGGCGGCAGGCAACGGCGGGACGCCCTTGTACTTGCGGATGCCATCCACAAGCTGGTAATAGAAGTTGTCGCCGTGTCCACCCTTCATCGGCTCGGTGTCACGGCTGAACTCCTGATTGAACTGGTCGACGAAGATGATGGGCCCGCCGGGACTGCCCCACCGTCCGGCAATCCATTCGTTCCAGCCGGTGACCATGACGAACGGAGGGGCGAGAACGAAGGCGCGGTTCCTCTGCTCCTGGAAGTTACGGCCGCTGACGATCGCCTTCCGTGAGTGATCGCTCTGGCCATCGTGCCAGCCACGACCGCGGGCGTTGCCGTCGCTCATATTGGTCACGCGACCGTCCGTGGCACGGAGGTTTTGCGCGACCGAGACGTTCACCTGCTCGGGCTTGCCAAGATCATCGGTGAACCCGTAGGGCTGAGGGTACGTCGCCTCCCAGTGCCAGGCGTTCCGCGTGTTGACCATCGTGAACGGCCAGTGAGCGCGCCGGAGAGTGAAGAATGCGCGAAGTTCAGGATCTGCCTGCTCGGGATCGCAGATCAAGAGCGGTTTGCCGTTCCAGGTGAACCAGAGCTCGCGATAGTGCCCGGGCTTATAGAAGTGGTCGTAGAGGTCGCGTGCCGTTCGCCCAGCCTCGGTGTTGACCATGAAGGCGATTCGTGGCGTTCGACCGCCTGCCTGGCGGACCTGGCGGAAGGTCTCGCAGAGAGCGGTGGTCACCTTGGGATACCAGATGGCGTTGGTCGCATCGAAGATCAACGTATCGACTCCCGCCGCGGCCAGGAGCTGGGCGTGGCGACGAATCACCCATGGGTCTTCCGCGAGGTAATAGCCGAAGAGGGGCTCACCCCAGTAGTGATACAACCCGATCGGCCCCCAGAGCGACGATCCGGGGTGTTTCATCACATCAGGGTCGAGGGCGAGGATCCTCGAGACATCGAACGGGCCAACCCGCCCGGCGGGGGCGGGGCCTCGATTCTCATGCCAGAGGAAGTAAAAGAGGCCCACGAATCGATCGTGCCTGGGTGCTGGCGCCTCGCCGGCCGTGGGCAGCTCGCGACCGAGGGCGTCGGCTGCTGGCCAGGGAACGCCGACGACAGGCTCATCGGCCCAGGTCTGGGCAACCACCACCAGCCAGGTTAGCCCTACGAGAGCCAGCCGGGCAAGGAGTTCACAGTGCTTCTGTTGTCGTTTCGCGTCCATCGTGCCTCCCCCATTGAGGTTCACAAGCCGTTGACACACGGTCAGCGGCCGATTGTAACCAGCGCGAACCACGCGTTTGCCTCAGCGCGGCTTTCCCGAATCCAGGGCTTGCAGCGCGCCCAAGGCGAGCACCTGAGGCCAGGGGTGAGTCGACGACTCGGTGCAACGCTTGAGGTACTTGCGCGCGGCTTCGGGCTGACCGCGATTGAGCAGAAAGCGGCCGACGAGGAGAAGGGCGGTCGCTCGCGTCCTGTCGGGCATCTGGTCGAGCACGCCGTCGACCGCTTGGAGATCGAGCGGCTTGCCGCCTTCCGCGGCCGATTCGCGGATCATCCGCAAGAGGGGGGCCATCCTCGGCACCTCGCCCTGAAACGTGACGGCGAGCTCATTGAACAGCCGATCGCGACGAGCCTTGTCGTTCAGCTCGTCAGCCACCAGCGCCAGGGCGATGCCGTGGAGCGGGGACGGCTCTACCTTGTACGCTCTTTCCAGGTAGTCGAGCGCCTGCTTCGGCGATCCGACCGACCAGTAGAAAAAGCCGTTCGATTCCGGGCTCCCGAGGTCCGGCCGGCCGGCACTGGCCGCGAGATGCTTTTCGGCGAAGTCGCGGGCGGCTTTGACGTCGCCGTAGCCTGTCCGCTTGCAGAAGACGTACCAACGTGCCCAGCTCGAAGCGGGGTAGCGTTCGCTTGCGCGTCTGATCCAGAGTTCGGCGCGATCCCAGTCCTTGAGACCTTCGCTACACTTCGAGGCGCAGATCATCCCGAAGGCGGCCCCGGTCTCCGCGGCCGGCTCGGCGTATTTCTTTGCTTCCTCCCAGCGCCCTTGCCGCATCAGGTCATTGGCAAGCTCCACCTGGATCTGAGCATGCTGAAGCCCCGAAGGCTTGACGTTCTTCAAGAAATCGTCGAGGGTCGCTTTCCAGCGATCGCGATCGCCACGGGCCTTGTAGCAGTCCGCCAGAGCCTGATAAGCCCAGCGATCGGGGGAAAGCTGCATGTATCGCCTCAGCTCCCTCTCCGCCTCGTCGTACTGCTTCAGCTCGACGTGTTTTCTGGCGAGTGCGCCGAGCAGCGCCGGGGCGTCGCCCACCTTCTCTCGCCAACCGGGCACTTCGTCCTTGACCTGATCCCAGGCAGATGAGACGAGGGTTCCCATCGCGTACGCCGAATACGGGCTGATGGTCAGGAGCAACCGGCCGAAATGATCTTTGCGGGCCTTGGCGTTGCGGATTCGCTCGGCGATGTCGCGCGCGAGGATGCTACCGTTGTTGAAGCAGACGCGCCAGGCGGCATCGCCAGATGGGTGTTTGAGCTCACGGAGGGCGTCGATCAGAGGGCGTTCGGTCGACTCGATCTCCGTTAGGTTCAGACTGTCGCCCAGCGCGGCCAGGACCCGATTACCTTCCCGCGGCGGCAGCGCCAGGCTTTGCAGGTAGGCGTAATAGCGATGTTTGTCGACGGAGGGCTTGACCTCGTTGAAAGAGTCATCGACTGGCACCTGCCACTTGCGGGCCATGAAATCGAGCCGGCACAAGGCGAAAACAAAGCGGGCCTCGCGGGCCAGATGCGCCAGCACACCCCAGCACGGCTCGCCGAGATCGTCCCCCGGCCGGCCCGCCTGCTGGAGTGCGTCGAGCACGGCCGGCTCGGGGCGTTTCCGGTCCAGCAACGCGCGTACCGAGGGGGGCAGCCCGGGCGCTGCGCCGAGCTTGACCGGAAAGATCTTGGTGAAGGCGGCCGGTCCCGCTGCCGTCGCGACATGGAGATCGCCGAGCTGGCCCGCCCGGCAGATGGCGTCGTAGGCACGGCAGCAGTCGGCATCACAGTCCAGGACCTGGCGCGCGGCCAGGACGTGCGCGCGACTCATGATCGGGTACTCGACTGTCATCATGTTCAAGAGAGCCGCCAGCCGGGCGTCTGGGCCGTCCTTGATTGCCAGCCCTGTGCGATCCGACTTCAGGTACGCTTCGATCACCGCCAACCACGGCGGTCCCTTCGACGGGCCCGCGGCCGGGTCGTCAAACTTCCTCGCCTCGGCGATGTCGTTCAGGGCCAGATCGTGACGGCCCACCAGCGCTCGCGCAAAGGCACGCCAGAGCAAGACCTGGGGCGTTCTCGGTCCCACCGCCGCGAGCCGTGCGGAATAGAGCAGGGCACGGGCCTTGAAGATGACGTGCGCCGGGTTCCATTGGTACTCCGACAGAACTCCGAGCTGCGCATACCCCCGCGCCAGCCCCGCCAGCCGCCCTGGCGATTCGCCGTCGGCGCGGATCGCCTCGTGCAACAGGCGAATCGCGATGATGTGGTCGACGAGCCCCAACTGCTCGAGCCGCTCGTCAACACCTTTGGGCACGCGTCCGCGGGCGCCCGCCTTGTCCGGACTTCCTTTCAGGCCAAGTTGCTTCAAGAGCTCAGGGAAATCAAACCGCGACAGCGCCTCGGCCTTGTCGACGAGCGTCGGTGTGTACTTGCCGTTGTCTGGATCCGTTCCCAGATCATATTTTCCGAGGATCTCGGCCTTCTCACCCTCGCCCCGGCGGACCAGGGCATGGCACTCGCCCTGTCGAAACAGGATCGCGATCTCGATGGGCTCACCTTTTCCCCGCGGAGGCGTCATGTCGTCGAGTAGTTCATCACGTGTGGCCAGCCCCAGCTCATCGCGGGCGGCGATCAGCAGGGCCTGGCGAATGAGCTCTCGATCCAGCATGCTCTGGATGGTCCCCTGCCAGTCGTCTCCCTGCTTGATCCCCACCGGTCGCCCGAGGACAACCACCGGTCTGGCTTTGTCTCCCTGGCCCGCGCCCAGGAGTACGATTCGCGTGCGGGTTTCGGCCTTGTCCGGGGCAACCGACACGGCGCGCGCCATTTTTCCACCCTCTCCCACGGGCTGCACCTGGATAGACGTGCCTGTCGCCACTAGCGGCTTATCGGTCCCGTTACCGACCGCTGAGGGCAATGGGCCGGACCGAGGACCACGCGAGCGGTAGATCAGCACGATGAGCGAGCCGATTACCCCGGCAGTCACGATCGTCCAGAGTAGAGCGCGACCGTTCCGGTTGAGCCGAAACCGGTGCAGACAGCTCGACGTTATGCCGTCCATCGGGGAATCCTTGGCACGAGCGGAAGGAGAGACCGACGGGAATGTGCCGCCTGGAGGAATCCAAACAATCCCAGCACAGACCCAGACCGATTCTAGTCTGATCTCCCACGAAGACAACAGCGTGGCCCGATCGGCGGAATGGTAAAATATATAGATTATAATACGGCCATCTTTACGGCGGACCTTGGCTCCCGTTGTCGTCTTGGCTCGTTCGTCACGAGTTGGCGTAGATTCGCCCGTGGAGACGCGTTGAGGCCCAGCGGGGACGGCGTCGGAACCAGAGGAGTTCCAGAGCGTAGGCATGGTAGGTGAGTCCGAGCATCCGCATGACGACCATTCCCTCGTAAAACGCGAACACCCAGAAGCTCCAGAGGGCCACGGCCTCTATCCACATCTTGGGCATGCGGTAAAGCAGCGCGTGCACTCCCAACCCGGCCAGCGCAAGGGCGGCGCAGGCCACCATGCAAGGAACAAAATAGCCCCAGCCGATCCGGAAGATGGCGGACAAGACGGTGATCGGGTTGGCGGCCAGAACCGTGTCGTGCATGAGTGCGGCGGCCAGGGCCATCTGGCCGAACGCGACTCCCAGGAAGGTGAGTGCCACGAAGACGAACCCGTGCAACCAGTCAATGCTGTGCGAATAGCTCCAGAAAGCGGCGATCGGCAGGCCTCCCACGGCCAGGCCCGAGAGGATCGCCCAGACCCAGCGGACGATGCCTTCGGAGATATCGGCGGGGTGCCACTCGGGCCAGCGGGGATGATCGTTCTCACCCATCGAGCTGGCAACGAGCACATGACCCAGGAAGAGCAAGACATAGCCGAAGGTCAGGGCAAAGCTGATCAAGAGGGGGATGAAGATGGGCAAGACCATGAGGCCCAGCTTCCAGTCACCCTTCGTGAGCGGTTGCAGCATCGCGATGAAATCAAAGACAGGCAACGACAGCACCCACATTGCCGGGGGAAAAAGTACCAGGAGGCCCAGGCCCGGACCGTCAGAGAGTGGGTAGAGCAGACATTCACCCAGTCCGGGTCTCACCCGGGGATGCCGCCAGCGGAGACTGGTCAGTGACGGCTCACGTTCGGCCCGGGAGATCACCCGGACCGCCTCGGACGCCTCTGGGTCGTACCATTGCTTCCGTCTGCTCATCGATTCCTCGACCCGACTTCCTGGTGTCAGACCGTGTCGAGCGCCAGGTCCGGAAATGCGCAGACCTTGATGAGATCGCTCTACCTCCATCCTGTCGATTGAGCGCGTCCGCGTCGAGTCGAACTCGAAGAAACATGCCAGCCAATACCCGATGAAGAAATCTTCAGAAATGAGAGGCCCTGAGGCCGGACGACGATCCCTCCGCCCACGAAGAAACGACGAGAGACCGTCGCCGTGCGATTACTTGGTTTTCTTCTTGGCGGGCGCTCCCATCATCTCGTCGAGCACGGCGCGAACTTCCTTCGCCTGCCCGGGATCGAGAGGATGCGATTTGAGGAGGTGGAGGACGAGCAGGCCTGGTTCTCCCTGATACAGCTTGTCAACCAGGCTCGACAGACGTTTTTGACGGACTTCCTGGGACGAGATCGCAGGCTGATAAACAAAGGCGAGATCGGAACGGTCGCTCGTGACCAGTCCCTTGGATTCCAGCCGGTCAAGCAACGTGGCAACCGTCGCGTAGGACCATTGGCGACCCGCGGCGCGGAGAGTTACCAGCGCCTCGCGGACCGTGCATTGGCCCTTGTCCCAGAGAACCTTCAAGACATCAAGCTCGGAATCGGGAATGGAGGGGGGGCGTTTGGCCATGGAAGTCTTCTCGACAATAAGGGTCAAACACGCCTCAACTTCGCGTCGGATCAGACCCAGCGATCGATCGCGAAACCGGGCCGGTACTTGACCTTGACCCGCACGCTTGCGCATCCTAAGACAAATGTCTCACAAGGTCAATCCCCCTCTTCCCAAACATGTACAATCGGAGCAGGCGCATGATTGAACTCATGGACCTTGTCAGGAGTCAAGATGGTCGATTTTCGAAATCCGGGACTGCCCGGCCCATAATATGCTTGTCCCAGCGAATGACTCGGCGGGATATTTTGGTCTCGTCTCGTTGTCTTCCTTGTTAGAGGAAACTCAAGCAGGATGGAGATCCTGCAACGAAAGAGGGATGCATCATGAACCGATGTATGGCGTTGAGATTTGCACTGTGTGTACCTCTGGCCATCGTTGCCTGGGGCTGCAACGGCGAACAGATCGAGTCGGGCGCCAAGTCCACGGCCCAGGGACTGGAGAGCGCCGGCAAGGGGATTGAATCGGGTGCCAAAAGCGCAGGCGAGAAGATCAAGGAGTCCGGCGCCGGCTCGAAGCTGGAAGGAGCCGCGGCCACCACGGGAACGATGATCGAAAAGGGAGGCGAGAAGACCCGCCAAGTTCTGGACAAGGCCGGGGAAAAGATCAAGGAAACCGGTCCCGCGGTCGGCAAGGCTGTCAATAAGGCCGGCGAGAAAGTCAATGAGATCAAGGAAAAGACCGGCGAAAAGTTGAAGCAACTGAAGGACAAGGCCGGCCCAGAGCTCAAGGACCTCAAGGAAAAGGCCGCCAAGGCTGTCGATAAGGCCGGCGAGAAACTCAAGGATCTCGGCGAGAAGGCCAAAGACCTCCTCGACAAGGGAGACAAAAAGCCGTAACAGCAGATCAGACCGTCGTTTTCTCGTCTCACTGGGGATGGCTCTTGCACCTGTTGTTTGACTGTTGACAAGGCCGGAGTCATTCCCTCCGGCTCGCTTTGGGGATTCCAACTCCCTTGACGGCGATCCGGGCGTCCTTTCGAATAAATAAGCTTATACGACTCGGTGTTGGAATCTCCGGCAGACTCCCGTGCCGACTCGCACCTCGGCTCTTGATTCTCCGGGCCCAGAGATTTCTCTGGAGCGCCGAGCTGGAATGCTTGTGTCAGGGACTGTTCTCCGAAATCTATCGGAGATAAACTGACGGTCTGACGGGCGGGGGGACAATCGCAGCCAGGTTCGTTGTTTCGATCGCCAGTGGCACGGAGACGGACAATGGGCCAAGCCAGCGTTGGGACCATGCAATCAATGCACTGTCCCGACTGCGCAACCGAACTGGTCGTGGCGGCCCATGGCTCAGGCGGAGTGCTCCGCCTCGAGTGTCCCGCATGCGGCGGGCGATTTCGAGTCTCGAGGCCAGAGCAGCAACCCGGTCAACCACCCCTGAACGATGTCGCGCCCCAGCCGCCTGCGGCCTCCACCGTCGGCCCCGTCGCGTTATGCTGGCGGGCACTCGTGCTTGTCGTTCTTCAGCGCCTTTACTGGTCGATCACGGCCCTGGGCGCGATCTCGATGATTCTTTTGGGAGGCTTCATTCCCATCCTCCGCGGCTGGCTGGGCAACGAGATCGATGGCTGGGCGAGCGTCGTCAGCGCCTTGGGCGGCGTCTGGTTCCGCGTGCAAACACATGATCCCGACTCCGACTTAGGACCGGTCCTGTCTCGGGTAGACGCTCCCCTGCTCTTCTCCTCGATCGACACGGTTTCCCGCCGGCTCGGCGTGAAACCGCCCGGCCAGGTACGGTTGACTTACCTTCCGTGCTGCGGGGTGGTCGCCTGGAGGCGGTCCCAGGCACTGCTCATCGGCTTGCCCCTTTTGCGAGTGCTGACGCAGGCCGAGCTGCGTGCGGTGCTGGCCCATGAGCTGGCCCATCTCGCCCGGGGAGATGCCACACGCGCCGCGCGTTCGGCCCGATTCGTCGAGGGGCTGGAGCTGGCCGTCGACCAAGCCGGCAGCCAGCTCCGCGGACCGCTTGGTGCATGGGCTCGCTACTGCCTGCGCGAGGCGTCCTGGCTCATCGAGCCGGTCGCCCGCGGCCAGGAAGTCCGGGCCGATCGGCTGAGCGCCATCATCGCCGGGGGCGGCACCGCGGCCTCTGCGCTGGTCAAGGTTGCCGTGGTCCAGCCCCTCTTCCGGGAAGTGCTTGCCCGTTACGACCCCAATCATCCCGAGTACACCAACCTCTACGCCTTCTTCCGAACCTTCTGGTATCGCCTCTCCGCCGAGTCGCTCTCGGCCATGCGTCTGCGGGTGCTCACGAGCAACCATGGCAACCACGACCCCGCGCACCCTCCCCTGCCCGATCGTCTGGCCCTGCTGCAATCGTACACGGACCCGGTCTGCTCCAACGGCGACGCCTCGCCCGCCACGACCCTGCTCGGCGACCTGGAGATCTTCGAGCAGATGCTGCACAACCGACTCTTCCAGGTTCCCACCGTCGAGCCCACGGTTTTCCACCGGGCCGGGTCGTGAGAACCTGGACCGCTTCGAATCCCTCACTTCGCCGCCTTGCCCTTGAGGTATTTGTCAAAGAATGCAAACGCCTCGATCTTGGTGCGCTCGAGCTCCGCGCCGCCCCATCCGTGCGACGCGCCAATCAACAGCTCGACCCGGCCGGGAACGCCAGCAGCCGTCAACGCCTGAGCCAGCTTGGTCGCCTGGGTGGGAGGCACAAGCGGATCCTTCGTCCCCTGAAACGTCAACACCGGCGCATCGTCATGGGAGACGTACGTGAGCGGAGAGGCCTTCGCGGCGGCTTCGGGCTTCTCGGCCGCGGTACCGCCCAGGAAATCCCTGACCAGCGGCTTCGACACGTCGGGAATGTCGCTGGCCGCCAGGTCGGTGGGCCCGAAGAAGTTGACGACCGCCTTGACCCGGCTGTTGGGTGCTCCCGCCGACGCCTTGCCTTCCAGTCCGTCCGCCGGGCTGGTCAAGCCGAGCATCAAAGCCAGATGCCCGCCGGCCGAGAACCCGATGGCCCCTATGCGTTCAGGGTCGATGTTGTACTCCTTGGCGTGGCTCTTGACCCAGCGGACGGCCGCCTTGACATCCTCAACCTGCGCCGGGAACGTGTTCTTGGGGCAGAACCGGTATTGCGGCGAGATGGCGACATAACCCCTGCGCACAAAATCGGGCATGATGAACCGGCAGTCTCGCTTGTTCCCCGCGCGCCAGGCGCCGCCGTGGATCACCACGACCGCCGGCAGCGGCCCTTTCTCTCCCTGGGGGCTCATCACGTCCAGCTTCAGCTCCACGCCGTCGACCTTGGTGTAAGGGACGTCGGCCTGGATGACGGCATCGCTGGCAGCCTTGGGCTGAGGCTCGGCGGTGGCCAGAGCCTGAGCCAGCAAGAGCGCGAGCACCGCCGCGAATCCAAGTAGAAACGGCTTTTTGAAAGATCGTTGAAACATGTGCACTGATCCTTGAATCGGCTCGGGTAGGAGCGGTTTACATTCGGTTCACATATCGTAGGGTCCGCTCCGCGGACCAGATACCCCGGCGATCGGCCCGCACAGCGGACCCTACGGAGTTCACATATCGTAGGGTCCGCTCCGCGGACCAGATACCCCGGCGATCGGCCCGCACAGCGGACCCTACGGAGAGCCCTCGACCTGAAGACCGTGTATGGGTCGAGTTCGGCCGCGAGGACTTTCTCGCCACCATCGCGGGTCATCAGTGCATACCATACCTTGCAGTCGATGGTGTCGGCCAGACAGTGGACGGAACCGTCCACGAAGCCGACGTTGAGGAAGCCGTTGTGATACGAGCCCGTGAGAACCTTGTTGCCCCAGGGGTTGTTCCCCTTGTAGCAAGGGGACGTTCCCACATCAAACTCGCTGCCGGCCCAGCCGCCGACGTTCCAGCTCTGGCTGTCCTTCTTCTCGGCAAGGACCAGGGTTTGCGACGTGCCATCGACGATGTCCTTGACGCCGACGCAGCGTCCCTCTTCTCCCCGCGCGTTCCTGCCGCGGACCGTCATCATCACCCCGCGATAAGCACCCTGAGTCCGATCGAAATCATCACCCCAGCCCGGATGGCCCCCACCCCAGTTAACCGCGTAATGGCCCTTGGCAAACGAAGCGCCGCCGAATAGAACGAGCCGTTCAGCTTCATGATCTGGGACGACGGCGTCTCCTCGACGAAGGGGTTATCGGGACACCGCAGAACGGACACGCCACAGCGGCTGATGACGGCATTTGAAACACCGTAGCGGTTCGACTCGGTCGACCAGTTCTCGAGCGAGAAGTTGTAAGCGTCGTAGAGGTCCTGATCGTCAAGGTAGGGCATGATCATCATGAAACAGCTCTGGCCGTGCCCACGTCCTTCGCCCTCCACGGCGCTCATCGGGAAGACGCCGAATCGGTCCACGTACTGAGTGAGCGCCAGGGCAATATTGTGTTCGTTGTTCTGGCACTGCGCCCGGCGACCATCACGGGCCTGGGGCAGAAGAGCCGGCAAGCATAGGGCCATCACGGTCGCCGCGATGATGATCACGAATGCCCAGTCAATCAGCCTGAGTCCGCGGCCCATCGGTCTCGTTCTCCCGGGTCTTATGCCTCCTGGCAAACCTCACTCATCGGCATCCCTTCGCGTGCTTCGCGCCTCCGCGAGAGCTCCCTCCTTCTACCTCCTGGCCAGACTTACACATCAGTATCCCTTCGCGTGCTTCGCGCCTCCGCGAGAGCTCCCTCCTTCTACCTCCTGGCC
>JBMFUH010000045.1:8949-16265 GCA_049966735.1 Isosphaeraceae bacterium | reverse complement strand
TCGCCGACGCGAGCCTTGGCTTCAGCACGATCGGTCGGTCGGCCGGGATCAGTCCGAACAGCAAGGTTGTGGTCTTCTCGGCCGATCTGACCTCCCCTCGTGGGCCGACCGCCCGGCTCGATCCCGGTCCGGGCATCTTCGCCCGGGTGGTGACGGACGCGGGAACGACCGCCTACATCCGGCTCACCGGCGTGTCGGGCAACGGTCACCGCGACCCCGGCGAAACCTGGACGGACACCAACAAGAACGGTCAGGTTGATCCAGGTGAGGACTCTGGACCGATCCAGAGCTTTGATTATCTCCAGCGCGTCGCTGCGAATGACACGAGTGCGACGTTCCTGGCCCTCGACAAGGACGGGCAGAAGGCTCTCTTCTCGGTGCAGATCAACTACGTTGATCCGAATAACTCTGTTCCGACGAAGAAGGACGAGCTGGAGGCGATCGACATCGTCGAGGTCGCGCATGTTGGCCAGACCATCTCCGTGGGTGCGACGGCGCTTGCGATCAAGGATCTCTCGATCAACGATCCGATCAACCGGAGCGGCCAGCTCGTTTTCTGGGCCTCGACCGATCAGGGTGATGCCGTCTTCCGGGCCAACGCGTTGCTCCGGCCGGTTCTCTTCCTCCCGGGGATCGCAGGCACCATGCCCGTCGACAGCGAATGGGCAAACTGGCTCATGAAGCGGGGTTTCGACCCGGAGAAACTCAGGGAAGATCCGCTATTGCACTCTTATGACGATCTGATCCTCACGTTGCAGAACGCCGGCTACAAGCGGGATGTCGACCTCTTCGTCGCCAACTACGACTGGCGGATGACCCCGGCCCCCTCACCGCCGGCGGGCGGACCGTATGACGGCGTCATTGACGGGCTGACCGGAAGCTCGATCACGGATAACACGTTCGAATATGGAGTCGACTACCTGGGATACTACCTCGCGAAGGCTGTTAAGGCATGGACGGCGCTTCACCCGAGCGTCTGCCTCGACTCGGTCGACATCATCGCGCACAGCACCGGCGGATTGATCGCACGCTCGTACATCCAGAGCAGCGCGTACAACGCCATCTTCCCGAGCGGGTCGACGGTCACGACGAAATTGCCCAGGTTCAACAACCTGATCATGGTCGGCGTTCCGAACCTGGGAGCGTCGAAGGCGTTCAACGCACTGAATGACAACTGGAACATCGGGGTCGACATCATCGATAGCGCGGCCTATGTCTTCCTCTCGAGCATCCTCAAGCAGGCCTACGAAAAAGTCATCGCCGGAACGCCGATTACAGGTCCGCACTTCGCTGATGTGATCTCCGGACCAATTTCGCCCGAGAAGTTCATCCAGAAATACGTCCCGACGCTTCGAGGCTTGATGGCAACTTACGACTTCATCGATTGGGGCTCAGGGACCCTCCATAACACAAACTCCGATCCCGAGTTGGCCAACGATCTCATTCAGGATCTCAACGCAGGGAAGACAACGGCAGTCGGCGACACTTTTGTTAGCAAAGTGCTAACCAAGCCAACAGTTCTCTATGGGACGTCGGTGAGGACGGCAACCACGGTCCTCGAGGAAACGGGGCCAAAACTCAAGCCCACGCTCTTCCCCCTGGTTTCATGGCGGCCCACCTGGCCCGACCCCGGGCAAGTCTGGTATTCGGACGTCGGGTTCCCGGGGGGAGGAGACGGTACGGTACCGATCTTCTCCTCGGCCTCCCCATTCCAGGGGGACTCGCGGGTACTGAGCGTCGGATTCAGTCAGGGGAATGTCCATCATCAGGATTTGACCAACAATCCCGAAATCCAGAAGACAATCCTCTGGCGTTTGGGCCGGGGTTTGAGCACGATCTCGACCGGGCACAGCGATTACGAATTGCTCAAGATGGGGAAAATCGTCCTGGTCGGTGTCGATCCCGTCGATGCCGTTCTGGTCGACGACCAGGGTCGGCGGCTGGGCTATACCCAGGCCGACGGGCCGCTCAACGAGATCCCCAACAGCGTCTACTACGGCGTGGCCACCGGTCTTGGGCTTATCTACGGGGATGGCCAGGTTCCGACGACGCTGAAGCTGACTGGCACGGGAGATTCCTACAGCGTCTTCGTCACGGCGTTCGCGCCTTCATCGATCGACGGCTTCGGTGATTCCGCGACGCTCGCTGTCGGCGAGGTCAAGACGTTGACATACGACTTCGCATCCCTCATTCTCCCGCCGGTCGCCATCGACGACACGGCGGCCACCTCGGTCAACTTGCCCGTGCAGGTTAACGTCCTGAACAACGACACGGACGCCGACGGCCAGATCGACCCGGCCAGCGTGGCGGTGGTGGCCGCGCCCGGGCACGGAATGGCAGTCGCCAGTGCCGACGGCACCATCACCTATACGCCGAACACGGGCTTCCTGGGTACCGATACCTTCACCTACCTGGTCTGCGATACGGAAGGAAGGCCCTCCAACGAGGCTACCGTAACCGTCCGCATGACCGACGGACCGGTGATCCTGGGCCTGGCCTGGCTGCCGGGCACGCCGGCAGACCGCGTGCAGTTCGCCATCGACTTCTCTACCTCGATGGCTCCCGCCCCGGCACAAAACGAGACGAATTACCTCGTGAGCCTGCACAACGGCGCAAGCCTGGCGGTAACCTCGGCGACCTACACCGATACTCCGACGCGCCACCGCGTCGTACTGACAGCCCAGGGCTCAGGCCCTCTACCCGAGGGCACCTACGACGTGAGTGTCGATGGGGCAAGCCTCCGGAGCGCCGCGGGTGTTGCGATGGCGGCCGTGAAAGATCAGGTGCTGGTGGAGGTTCCCGGCAACAATACTGTCGTCACCGTCGGTCAGAACGCCCAGGGCGATTACAGCATTCAAGGAACTCCGTCGAGCTTCGGCTATGCTCCTCCCACCGACGTCTCGGCCGCCGATTACACGGGAGATGGAATCGCGGATCTGGTGGTCATGGCCACGACTGGAAGCGGCGCCAGTTCGGACTTGATCTTGCTCGAAGGGCACGCGGATGGGTCTTACGCGCCACCCAGGACGATCATGTCGTTCGAGCACTCAGCGGCCGTTTCGGCGGTCGACTGGAATCAGGACTACAAGCCGGACCTTGCAATCCTGACCTATGAAGCGTCGCTGCATATTCTCGTCAACGACGGTTCCGGCCACTTTGCTCCAGCCCCTGATACACCGATCCCGGTACCACCCGGCAGCGGGGCGGCGAAGGCGGGCACGGACTACGTCGCGACCTCTGGCGACCTGTTGTTCCAGGCGGGTGAAACGAGCAAGACGATGACTGTCTTCACAATCGACGACAACAACGCGATGGGGGACAAGGCTTTCAGCGTCCTTCTCAGCGCGCCCGACCGGGGGGCGACGCTCGGGACACCGAGCGCCCTCGTCGTGACCGTGCTCGACGGTGCCAATCCTGGCCGGTTCCAGTTCATCGCGAGCGGAGCGGCTGTGACCGAAGGCAAGTCCACGACCCTCACGGTGCTGCGGACCGACGGCAGTGACGGCGCGGTGACCGTACACTACGCGACGGCTGACAGCACAGCGAAGGCGGGCGTCGACTACTTGCCGGCCACGGGCGACCTTCTGTACCTGGCGGGCGAGACGATCAAGACGGTCACCGTCTTCACGCTCGACGACCAAACCACGCTGGGGGACAAAGCGTTCAGCGTCTTCCTCAGCGCGCCTGGCCGGGGCGCGACGCTCGGGACACCGAGCGCCGTCGTCGTGACCGTGGTCGACGGCAAACCCGGTTGGCTCCAGTTCAACCCTCCAGCGGCCGCCGTCACTGAGGGCCAAGTCGCAGCACTTACCGTCACTCGCACGTCGGGGAGTGACGGACTCGTCACCGTGAACTACGCGACCGCGAACGGAACGGCGGCCGCGGGCGTTGACTATGTCGCGACCAGCGGGACCCTGGTCTTCCAGCCTGGTGAGACGGTCAAGACGATCGCCATCGCGACGCTCGACGACAATCGGATCGCCGGCAACAAGACCTTTAGCGTGATCCTCAGTGCACCGGGCATGGGCGCGACCCTGGGCGCTCCCAGCGCCACGACCGTGACCGTGGTCGACGGCGCGCCGGGGCGGCTCCAGTTCAGTGCGTCCACGGCCGCCGCCAAGGAAGGCCAGGCCGCCACCTTGATCGTCACTCGAACGGGAGGGAGCGCCGGGTTCGTCTCGGTGCATTACGCCACCGCCAACGCCACGGGCAGGGCGGGGGTCAATTACGTGAAGGCGGTCGGGGACCTCACGCTCCAGCCTGGCGAGACGTCCAGGGCAATCGCCATCGCCACCCGCAACGACGGCCGGACCGCCGGCAACAAGACGTTCCGCGTTGTGCTCAGCGCTCCCAAGGGCGGAGCTGCGCTGGGCTCTCCGAACACGGCCACCGTGACGGTCGTCGACGCCCAGCCCGGGCGGTTCCAGTTCAGCACATCGAAGGCTGTTGTCAACGAAGGACAAATCGTGACCTTGACCGTCACCCGGACGAAGGGCGGCGACGGCCTGGTCACGGTTCGCTACGCCACCTCGAACAGCACCGCGAAGGCGGGCGTGAACTATGCCGCGGCCGTCGGGGCCCTGACGTTCCAGCCCGGCGAAACCGTGAAGACGGTTGCCATCAAGACGATCGACGACGGCCGGGTTGCCGGCAACAAGACGTTCCGCGTGAACCTGAGTGTGCTCACGAAAGGTGCGACCCGCGGCACTCCCTCCGCGGTCACTGTGTCCATCCTGGACTCCAAGAAGACATTTCCGTCGACAGTGGCGAAGGCTGCCTTTTTGGTTGACACGCTCTTGAGCCAGGGGGCCCTGGTCGGCGCTTTCGGCGGACGGTGATTGTGAACAAGGACTCACACCCATGACAATCCTCACGCTTCCTCGCCACAAGGTTCGCTGCTCGCCCGGGTTCGACACTCTCGAGGCCCGCAGCCTGCTGTCCATCGGGCTTCCTGGCGATGGGGTTCTCGACATCACCTTCATCGGTGACAAGTACACAGACATGGGGCAGTTTCACAGCGACGTTCAGCGTGTTGCCAATGCCTTGCTCAGCTACGAGCCTTTCAAGAGCCGGGCCGACCAGATCCGCACCAACGACGTCGACAACACCGTGTCGCTTGGGTCTCAGCGCGACCCGAGCATGAGCCGACTCTTATACGTCGACGATCGCATCGCGACTTCCATCGTTGAAGCCTCGGGGGTGCCAACCGACGTGATCGGCGTGCTCGTCAACGATCCTTTGTACGGTGGAGCGGGCGGGAGTGAAGCCGTGAGCTACAACGGCTCTCAGATGGGCGACGTCTTCGTCCATGAGTTCGGCCACACATTCGGCAGGCTCTTCGACGAGTATCCGTACGGGACGACCGCGGCGCTCGACAACAAGCTCCACGACCTCGATAGCTGGAAAGATGAGGGTAACGTCTACGCCGGCACTCCACCTGCCGCCGCCTGGAGCAGCCTGGTGGCGCCTGATGAGTATTTCCTGGGCGCGGGGCTCGATAACTGGTACCGGACGTCCTTGCACAGCGTCATGAGCGGGCTGGGCGGCACCGTTTTCAATGCGGTCTCGCAACTGCAGATCGAATCGAAGATCGACTACTGGGCCGGGCCTTCGTCCGACCATCAGGCACCCACGGTCACCGTCACCGGCCTCCACAATGGCGACTCGGTGGCTGGAGTAGTACCCGTCAGCACCAGTCTCACGGATAACCGGTCGGTGATCATCGCCCAGCTCTGGGTCGACGGCCAGCTCGCCCGGACCTCCTGGGAGGCCCCCTTCACGCTCGACTGGACCACCGGTCATACGACCCCCGGAGTGCACACTCTGGTTGTGAAGGCCCTGGACGCGTCCGGCAACATCGGCGTTTCGGCCCCGGTTCAAGTGAATCTCACGGCGGGCGCGGACATCCAGATCGTCAGTCCGGCCAGCAACTCCCAGCTCACGGGAACGGTGCTGCCGCTGAAGCTCGCGTTATGGCCCGAGGGTGTGGACCACGTCAGCGTCCAGCTCGACGGTGCTGAAGTCAGTTGGTTCAACCCAAGCTACATGGGAACCGAAACCACGGTTTACCTCGCCTCCCCGCTGAACGCGGGATCGCACACGCTGACGGCGGTGGCCTCTGTATCGAACCCCGACCCGGCTCACTTGCTCGAACGATACCGGACTTCGATCACGCTGACGTCCACCTACAATGCGTTCGGCATCACATTCCGCTCGCCGCAATCGGGCGCGACCGTGAAAGGGGTCGTTGGGCTGGCCGTGAACGCCACATCGGGTCAGCCCAGGGTCGTTCGCTACTACGCCGACGGAGCCTTGATCGGGACAAGCACCAAGGCGCCGTTCGCGGTGAACTGGAACACGCGGAAGGTGAAGGACGGTACGCACATGCTGACCGCCGTGGCATCAAATTCCGCCGGAAGCACAGCCCAGGCCAACATCCAGATCCTGATCAAGAATTTCGTCGATCGCAAGAAGCCAGTCGTCTCGATCAGCAAACCAAGAAACAATACCAAGTTTCGGTCAGGCTTGATCGTCATCGCGGGGAGGGCGTCGGACAACGTGGCTCTTGCCAACGTGACCCTGTTCATCGACAACAAACTCGTCTCCGTCCTGCCCAATGGGATCTTCACCTGGTCGCAAGACGTGACGAGCCTCTCCAAGGGGAAGCACAAGATCCGTATCCGTGCGCTCGACACGTCGGGGAACGTGGGTTGGTCTTCCATACTGACGGTGCAGCGAACCTAAGCCCACACAGCGGGAAGAGTGAGGGCGAATCAATGCGCAGATCCAACACGTCTTCAAGGCCGGGTTCTCTCCATTGAAATCTGTGCGGCAAAGGTTCTCGCCATGCTGGTCTTCATCCTCAACGGGCGGGGCGCATCGAGACGTTGAGTCACGGTTAAACCGTTGGCATCGTTTGGATTCAACGCAGGCGGGACGCTCGCCCCGAGACTTCCTGCAAACCTCTGAGCACGATGCGCTTCCTGGTCGGGTCCACCGTGATAGAATCACCGTCTGTCCAGACGGTCGAGTCTCGAGAGCGATCCAAGGCGTAAGGGAGGCGATGATGAGTCAACAGAACGACCGGCTGTCGACGGTTCTCGCGTCCGTCCTACTCATTGCACTGACCGGCCTTGCCCCGTGGGTGCACGCCAAGGGAGCAGAAAGCGATCGGGGGAAAGTCTTCGTGGGCTACCTTTTCCGCCAGCCCGAGAAGATCAACTATCGCCTGTACACTCACCTTTGCCATGCATTCCTGGTGGCCGATGAGAACGGCAAGATCCGGACCGGCCGCGGCGTGCCCAGTCGATCGATCA
>JBMFUH010000045.1:0-8939 GCA_049966735.1 Isosphaeraceae bacterium | reverse complement strand
CGCACAAGCACGGGGTGAAGGTCATCTTGTCGCTGGGAGGGTGGGGCTGGGACAAGCAGTTCGCGAGCATTGTCGACAAGCCCGCAACGCTGGACCGCTACGTCACGTCGGTATTGAAAATCATCGATGAATATGACTACGACGGCATCGACCTGGACTGGGAGTACCCGGACTCGGCGCGGGAGATTCCCGGCTTCGAGCGTCTGGTGCTCCGGTTTCGCCAGGAGCTTGACTCGCTGGGCCGCAAGAAAGGCAGGGCGATGGTCCAGACGATGGCCGTGTCGTCCAATCCCGGCACTCTCCGCTGGCTGAAGAAGGAGGTGCTGCTGGAGACGATGGACTGGCTCAACGTCATGACCTACGACTACGCCGGAACCTGGACGCCCTACGCGGGCCACAACTCGCCACTCTTCGCCTCATCGAGGCAGCCCGGGGACACTGCGCGCTCCACCGAGCTGAGCATGAAATATCTGGCCAAGGAACGAGGCTTGCCACCCGACCGGCTCGCCGTGGGCATTCCGCTCTATGGGCGGGGGTTCGCGGTGAGTGAGCCGTATGCCTCGACCCGAAACGCCCCGGCCGCCCGACCGCGCGCCGAAGGCGGAAATTACTCCAATATCGATCGCCTGCTCAAACAGGGCTGGACCCGCCGCTGGGACGACGAGACCAAGACCCCCTGGCTGATCGCCCCCGATCGATCCAGCGTGATCGGCTATGACGACGCGGAGTCCGTGTCATTGAAAACAGACTGGGCCATGAAACAAGGATTTCGCGGCGTCTTCTTCTGGCAAATCGGCGGCGACCTCCTGCCCGACGGAACCAATCCGCTGCAGGAAGCGGCCCACAAGAAATGGGTGGAGAACCGCCAGAAGCGTGCGGAGATCGGACACTTGAAGCCGATCACGCCGGCCGCCGCGAACCCAGCGTCTGGCGATTACCAGTTCGACGGCGCCATCTCGCGACCAGTCCTGGAGCATTACCTGTCGCGGGCGATCACGATGGAGGGGCTCTTGAACGGCAGGGGAGACCTGACCGACAACATGAGGATGCTCACGCACATGGGCGCCAAGTTCATTGGCCGCGGTCTCTGCCTCTGGGGCGGCGAGGCCAACCTGTTACGGAACCTCGAGCGGGCCAGGCGGCAGGCGCCCTTGCTCCACCAGGCCGATCCCGACCTGATCCTCCAGGCGTGCGTCTTCGAGATCGTGACGAACCAGGTGGAGCAGGTCCCCGTGCCCGACTGGGCGTTCATCGCGCTGGAGCGTCCGGTCGAAAAGCGGAACTTCCGCTACGCCGACATGCTCTATCCTGACGGCAGGCGGCGGAATCAATGGGGCAGGAATGCCTCGGTACCCGATGTGAGCCGTCCCGAGACCAAGCTCTGGTTCTATTTCCTGGCTGCCTCATTTCTTGATCTGGGCATCGAGGCGATTCACTTCGGGCAGGCCGAGATCATGAACGGGAACGACCCCAAGCTCGACCACTGGTCGGAGGTCCTCACGCTGGTGCGGGCGCACGCGGCCAGGCACGCGCGACGGCACATGGTCCTCTGCGACGCACACGTTCCCAGCGGCGGCCTGGTCCGCGACGGGAAGCTCCTGCTCGATTTCCACTCGTTCCCGCTGAGAATCAAGGAGGTTCCCGATCGCCCGCGAGAGGCGATTCTCGAAGTGGGCTTCGCGGACGGCATCTACGGCAAGAGCCGCGGTGGCTTGACGCCGAGCGGCTGGAAATGCGAGCACTTACCCTACCTGGTGGAGATCGACAACTGGGGCGCCAGCAGGCATCCGGGACGCGCGCGGGCCGGAGGAATCTGGGTCTGGGGTTATGACGAGATCACCTGGTTTGCCCACCAGCCGACGGATTATCGCAACCAGTGGTTGCGCTATGCCTGGAACTGGGTCCGGCACACCGATCCTTGTGGCTGGCTGGAGATGCCTGGCGGCCGGACGCTCGCATCGCCCCTGGACGGCAAGCGCTGGTATTACGCCAACACGCCCAGTTCTCACGTTCCCGAGGGTTATGGTCAGGAAGATACGATCCGTGCCATCTGGGCAGAGGAGGGACGGAAGCGTTGAGGGGTGTGGAGACGGCCTGCACCCTGAGCAGAGCTTGTAGGGCCCGCGGCGCGGACCGATGGCCGCGGCATGTTGTCCGCATGGCCGACCCCCACGATGCTCGGGTTCCTCCGCGCCGCCTTCGTTTCCTTCTATTCGAGGTTCGGAATTCCTCAAACATCAGGAAGCTTTGAACAGAGGACAGCGAAGGCGACGAAGAATCTCTTCCCATTCCTGATCAAGCGAGGGAATCGCGCTGGGCGTAGGTCTCCGGCCTTCGCCCTCTCGCGAGCGGCGAATCCAGGTTCTTGGCAGAGACCAAGCCGGGGATGATACCATGCCGAGCCCGTTCTCTTCCGTTCCGCATCTTTTTCTATCCTGCTTTACCCATTTAAATCACCTCGCCCACCTGTTTTTTCCAGATGGTCGGGCGCGGCGTCCTACCCCGCACAGGCGCAAGAAAAGAGGGGCCGAAGCCCCCTGGAAAAAGTGCTAAGTTTGGCCAACCTCGGCCCGTGTCGATCCCACGTCCATGCAGAATCAGACTACGGACCGCGTGGCCAGAAGAAGAGGCGAATCACGGCGCAAACCGAGACTCTGCCCTCATCGAAAAGGTTGAACCAAGCAAGCGCATCCCTGCCGCCTGGAATCGAACCTCGTTTTTTTTGCGAAGAAGCAAGCAGTTCCCAGGAAACCAGGAACCCACTACAATCCAGGGGAAGGGGATCAGATTAATGCGTTTTGATGACTCGGGACTACGCTCGCCTCTCTGAAGATTTTTTTACTCCGTCCCGATGACGACCGACAAAATACGACGATTTTCGATTCGAGTCAACCCTCTCCTCGGTTTTTTTTGAAGATTGCTCATGCATGGGTTGGCGAGGATTTCCTGGCGCGAGGGGCACGCGATCAGACCCGCGCGGGCGCGATCCGGCTTGCGCGAACCTCGATTGCATCCCGGACGGTGAATGTGGGACACTCGGAAACGCGCGCTTTAGCCCCCGACATCGGCACCCTCAACGCCCGCGAACTGTTCTGGATCGTCCGCGCCGGCGTCTGGTCGCGGCCTTCGTTAGATGTTTTTAATCGCCAAAATAAACTGTATTAAGGAATGAGTTATTGTTGATCGCCAGGCCGCGAGCGATGTTGAGAATCTCGTCACGCCGGGCGTCATCCGATCGCGGCGGTATCAGAACCGGTCCGGAGTCCGCGCGGGAGAACCAGCATGAAAACCCGTATCGGCCTTGACCATTACACCATTGCACATCGGGGACAGTCGCCCGGGGAGGTTTTGGACTTCGCCCGCGAGCGCGGGCTCGACGGAGTTCAGTTTCTGGAGCCCGCGGTGATCGACCCGGAACTGGGTCCGCTCAAGCTGGAGGCCCTCCGGGATTCGGCCGCCAGCATGGGGCTTCACCTGGAAGTCGGCCTCCCTTCGCCCAATCCCGTCCGGCGGGGACGCGAGTTGAGCCGGCCTGTCTCCGCCGCCGAGCACGCCCGGTACCTCGAATCTCAGCTTGAGGCAATCGCCGCGCTCGGCTGCCGCCACGCTCGCGCTTACGTGGGCGACCGGCATGACCGCTTCCGCTCCGATGTCCGGTGGCCGATCCAGGTGGAAGCGACGCTCGAGGTCTTGACCCTGCTCACGCCGCGCCTCCGCGATCTCGACTTGCGGATGGCCATCGAGACGCACGCCGACCTCACGGTGACCGAGTTGCTCGATCTGCTGGCACGGCTGGACGATCGGGCGTTTGGCGTCACGCTCGACACCGGCAACCTGCCCATGCGGCTGGACGACCCGGTCGACGCCGTGGCCCTCCTCGCCCCCTGGGTTCTCTGCACGCACATCAAGGATGCCGTTTTAGCGTTCACGCCCAGGGGGCTTTGCTGGCAGGCCAGGCCGGTCGGCTCGGGAATCCTGCCCATGACCGACATGCTCGCCATCCTGATCCGGAGCAATCCCCACCTCAACCTCTCGATCGAGCTGCATCCCCGGACCTACGACCTGCCCATCTACGACCGCAAGTGGCTGGCGTATTTCCCGGACCTGCGCCCCGCCTCGCTGGCCGCGGTCGTCCGCCTGGCCGCGCTCTGCGAGGCCCGCTACGCCGAAGGCTCGCTGCCGCGGCCGGCAGCCGTCGAGGAGATCCCCTGGGCCCACCGCGACCTCGACTGGCTGGCCAGCTCGCTGGGCTATCTCCGTTCCGTCATGAGCACGCTGGAATACCTGTCGTAATGTCCCGGCAGCCGTCTGCCCGCCTGACCGAGCCTAGGCCGTCGACCAGATCAGCACCTTGATATAGCACTTAAATTAACCCATGCACATCATACATGGAACTTTACTCAAGCCCTCGGATCTCGCCCGCCGCGCGCCTTGTCTCAGAAAGCCTCTCGATCGGCCCCCGATACATCAGCCAGGCGACAAGCGAGGGAAACTCCCTTTCCAGCAGGGCAAACCGCTGCTTGAGCGACCGGTACGCGTCCGACCAGCGCACCACGAATGGAACGGCGAAGATCAGGGCGAGTACCGCCGAGAGGTGACGGTGATAGGGCACGCGCGCGGTGGTGAAGTAGATCACGACCAGGACGATCCAGGCCGCGATCGCCAAAGGAATCAAGACCGTCATGCTGGTCCAGAGCCGATATTCCCAGGGCGAGACCGAATTGCGGAACCGTTCTTGCACCAGACGATCAGGATACGCCGCGCGATAAACGGTGAGCTGGTAGATTCCGGGACGGATCGCCACCGAACTCCCCATGTGCGGGTGCTTGGCCAGCCGGCTGGGGTGCTGGCGAAAGGCGTATTCCGAGCCCGTCAAGAAGAGCTGGCCCGAAGGAACCTGAAACGCCAGGACCGTCTCCGGATCGCGCACGGACGCTTCGAGTCCTGCTGGAATGGGTTCATCAACGTATGCGTGCAGCATGTACCGTCCGTCGCCCTCGGTATTGATCCAGAATGCCCGTCCCCAGCGTGTCATCCTCTCCAGGGTCTCGCCGGCATCGCTCTGAAACTGCCGCTCGAAGTCCGCTGGAAGCGCGGCGGGATCGAAGAGGAGCAGCGAACCCGCGTCTGTTCCGGCCTCGATCTCGTATCGCATCGGCTCAAGCCTCAAAAGAGTCTTCGGGCGCTCAACCTACCCCTCGGGGGCGGAACGGTCAAACGCGCGCGTATAATCTGGGAGGAGCAAAACCTGCCGCCTGGGAAAGAGAACAGCAAAACCTGCCGCCTGGGAAAGAGAACGGAGATGACCTCATGGCAACGGCGACCGAGATCCTGGAAATTCCCATCACCGGGATGAAGTGCGAACACTGCGTGAAGACGGTGACAGGCGTCTTGAATGCCGTCCCCGGCGTGGAATCGGCCAGCGTCGATCTCGAGCAAGCCCGCGCACTCGTGACCATCGATCCGTCGCGGACCGACCGACAGTCGCTGGTGCACGCCATTGAACGTGCCGGATACTCGGTGCCCTCAGGGGACGGAAAAGCAACGGATCTTTCTCCGCCGCCAAGGCCGCCAGTGCAATCGCTGGTGACGATCGGCATGACGCCTCGACCGCAAGCCCCCCCTGCCCCAGCTCCTTCGGTCGAGGAATGGAACCTGTCCATCGGCGGCATGCACTGCGCCAGTTGCGTGGCCCGGGTCGAGAACGCGCTGGCCGCCGTGCCCGGCGTGCGGGACGCGCGGGTCAACCTGGCGACGGAGCGCGCGACGGTGGTCGTGGAGGCCGATCGGGTCAATCTCGATCGGCTGATCGAATCAGTCGGCAAGGCCGGATACAACGCCCGGCGCAGCGAGCTTTCCTTCGGCGCCGAGACCGCGGCGGCCATCCGCCGCGAGCGCGACGAGCAGATTGCCGTGTGGCGCCGACGGCTCCAGGTGGGCATCGCGGTGGCCATTCCGCTGGTCCTCCTGGGTCTGGGTTCGATGTTCGTCCCCGCGCTCGAGAATGCGCCCTGGGTCGCCTGGTGGATGTTCGCCCTGGCGACCGTACTTCAGGTTTACCTCGGCGGGCCGTACATCCGAGGCGCCTGGCAGCGGCTGCTCCAGGGATCGTCAAACATGGACACGCTGATCGCGCTCGGCACGTCAACGGCGTTTCTCTACAGTGCCGTCCACTTGCTCATGGGTTCGCTTCATGAAGCGCACTTCTTCATGGATGCCGGGATCATCCTGACATTGATCACCCTGGGCAAGTTTCTCGAGGTGCGGTCGCGCGGGACGGCTGGGGAGGCGATCGAGCGGCTGCTCGACCTGTCGCCCAAGACCGCGCGGGTGATTCGCGGTGACGCCGAGGTTGAGATCCCTCTGGCCGACGTCCAGCGCGGGGATCGCATCCGGGTCCGGCCGGGAGAGACGATTCCCGTCGACGGCGACGTGGCCGAAGGCGAGTCGAGCGTCGATGAGTCGATGCTCACGGGCGAGTCGATGCCGTTGGACAAGAACCCGGGCGATCGCGTGACCGGGGGAACGCGGAACGGCGACGGCACGCTCGTGGTCGAGGCCAAGCGGCTGGGGCGAGAGAGCGCACTGGAGCAGATGGTCCGGCTCGTGCTGGAAGCGCAGGGGTCGAAGGCGGGGGTCCAGCGGCTGGCGGACCGGATCTCGGCCTACTTCGTGCCGGCCGTGCTGGCGATCGCCCTGGCGACCTTCCTGGGGTGGGGCATCTTCGCCGGCGACTGGACCAACGGGATCATCTGCGCGGCGGCGGTGCTGATCATCGCCTGCCCCTGCGCGCTCGGGCTGGCCACGCCGATGGCGGTGGCCGTGGCCACGGGACGGGGGGCGCGCGAGGGTCTCTTCGTCCGTGAGGCCTCGGCCTTTGAGCGCATGGATCGGCTGACCACTCTCGTCTTCGACAAGACGGGCACGTTGACCGAGGGGAAGCCCAGCGTTGTCGAGGTTCAGCCGGTCGACGGCTGGGACCGTGAGCGGCTCCTGAGCGTGGCTGCCGCCGCCGAGTCGAGCAGTGAGCACCCGCTGGCCCGGGCGCTCGCGGAGTTTGCCGATAGCCGTCAAGTCAGCGACTTTCACGCGGTTCGCGGGCAGGGCGTCATGGCGAAGGTCGACGGTCAGGTCGTTCTGGTCGGCTCGGAGGCGTTCCTCAAGGAATCCGGCGTGGACCAGGAGCCGCTCCAGGCCACCGCGGAGGTCTGGGAACACGATGCGCTTACGGTCCTCCGTGTCGCCGCCGACAACCGCGCGGTGGGAGCCATTGCCCTGGCCGACACGCTCAAGCCGCACGCCCGCGAGGTGGTCGACGAGCTGCGCGGGCACGGCGCGCGAGTGATCCTGCTCACTGGAGACAATCCGGAGACGGCCCGGGCCATCGGCAACCAGCTCGGTCTGGATGGCTCAAACGTCCGCGCCGGCGTCTTGCCCGACGCCAAGGCGGGGGCAATCGAGCGGCTCAAGCAGGAAGACCGGCGCGGACGCGTGGCGATGGTCGGCGACGGTCTGAACGACGCCCCCGCGCTGGCCGCCGCCGACGTCGGCATCGCTTTGGGGACGGGAACCGACCTGGCCAAGGCGGTCGCCGATATCGTGATCGCCACCGGCGACCTTCGCGCCGTGCCTCGGGCGCTGCGGCTGGGCCGATCGACGCTCACGGCGATTCGCCAGAACCTGTTCTGGGCGTTCGCCTACAACTCCCTGGGCATCCCCGCCGCCGCGTTCGGCCTCTTCGGCCGCTTCGGACCGATGATCGCCGCCGTGGCCATGTCCCTTTCCTCCGTGACCGTGGTCGCCCGGTCCAGCCTGCTGGCGAAGCTCGGACTGGACCGGTAAGATCAGGGCCTTCCCTGATCAGACCCGTCCGGAGCCGGCTGGCAATGAGCACCGTTCACCAGAGCGTCAAGAACCGCATTGTCTCCCTCGACCAGTTCCGCGGCTACACGGTGGCCGGCATGCTGCTGGTCAACTTCATCGGCGGCTTTCGCGAGGTCGGAGCGGTCTGGAAACATCATAATACATATTTTAGTTATGCAGATACGATCATGCCGCAGTTCTTCTTCGCGGTCGGTTTCGCGATGCGGCTGACGTTCCTCCGCCGCTTGAAATCCCTGGGCGTCTGGCGTACCGTGCGCGCGGCGGTTCAGCGCAACCTGGGGCTGATCCTGCTGGGCTTCGTGATCTATCACCTCGACAAGGGGGTGAAATCGTGGGATGAACTTGTGAACTTGGGCGTCCATGGGTTCTTTGCCCAGGCGTTTGAGCGTGAGCTGTTTCAGACCCTGGTGCACATCGCCTTGGCGTCGCTCTGGGTGATGCCCGTGATCGCGGCCGGAACCGCGGCGCGGGTCGGTTTCCTGATCGCCTCCTCCGCGCTTCACCTCGGGCTGTCGCACTGGTTTTACTTCGAGCACGCCTGGCACTTGCCAGTCATCGACGGCGGCCCGCTGGGGTTTCTCACGTGGTCGATTCCCGTGCTGGTGGGCTCGCTGGCCTACGACGCCGTGGCCGGCAAGCAGGAGGAGTCCAGCCCCGCGCTGAACCTGATGGGCTGGTCGATCGTCCTCATGGGCTTGGGCTTTGGGCTGTCCTGCCTGGCGGGATCAGTTCCTCCGCCTCCGTTCGTCGAGCCGGCAAAGGACACCGTGGTGAACATGTGGACGATGAGTCAGCGCACCGGGAGCGTTTCGTACCAAGTCTTCGCCGCGGGGGTCTCGTTGGCGTTCTATGCCCTGTTCGTGATTTTTTGTGACGAGAGAAGCTTGCGGGTCGGCCTGTTCCGGACCTTCGGCCAGAATGCCCTGGCGGCGTACATCGTGCATCCGATGGTGGCAGGCGCGGTGAGGCCCTACATGCCGGACGACTCGCCGCTCTGGTTCGTGCTCGCCGGCTTCCTGTTTTACTTCGGAATCTGCTATGTGTTGATCCATTAC
>JBMFUH010000044.1:11147-16385 GCA_049966735.1 Isosphaeraceae bacterium | reverse complement strand
AAGCCGACGCATGGAACTTACCGATTCCTTCCTCACCCTGCTACAGAGCTTTGACGACGTCTTCACAGCCCTGCCTTAGAGATTATCTCGGCTCCGCGCCCTGGGCAACGGAGTGCCAGCATCGTGCCGGGGAATTCGTTTGCGACGCCGCGAAGGAAACGAGATCCTTGATCCGCCGGGTTGGAATCCGTTCAATGATAGCCTGGCTGCCGCGAAGCACTCTCGAGGCCGATTGGGGAGAAACGGAAAGGACGACGATCGTGAATGATCTCTTGAACTCTCGCTTTGCCCCCGAGATTCCGCGCGTGCTGTTCACCGGCTCGTTCTTCGTGCTGGGGATGGTGGTTGGCTGGCTCCTGGGATTCTGGCGACGATTCCGGCAGCGGCGGATGGCCGAGCGTGGCGAGGCCCGCGAGGTCCTGACCCTCGAGAAGATCCTCCTGGAACCGAGACCCGACGGCGCCCTGATCATGCGGATTCGTTCCTGCGGCCGCGACCCCATCGAGGAGATCTTTCCCAACCCGGCCGCGCGCGCCGCGTTCCTGGGCCGGGTGGGCGATACGAAAGCGCGGAATCCCCTGGTCTCGATGGAGGACAAGCTCGGTTCGTACCTGCTTCAAGAGCTGGCCATCTGGGTCTGCGGCCAGGTCGGCGAGCGCGACTTCCCCCACGACCTCTGGGTGATGGCCCCCGTCTACGAGAGCGGCACGCTCTACCTGGGCGGGCATCTGTCGTCAACCGTTTTGCTCGTCCGTCAAGACGACCTCGCCCGGTTCCGCGACTGGGAAACCTGCCAGGCGATCCAGGTTGAGCATCGCTCGCACGGCGAACGCATCCTCACTCTGATGCGCATGGCCGCCGAGTTCGACCGCCAGCATGCCCTGGTCCAGCAGCGCCGAGCCTCGGGCAAGCGCTCGACCTACGAAGAAACGATGTACATCCTCGATCTCGCCCTCGACACGCGCGCCTTCGACTTGCCGACCGTCCCGGTGCCCTGGGAGCGGTTCGAGGCGATCTTGCCGCCGGAGGCCAAGAGGTAGTATCGAGGTAAAGTCGCATCGTCAATCATCCCAGCTCTCGCGCTCTGCCCGCAAGGAAGCGTCGATCTGTTCGCGAGTGCGCGGGATGGCGCCGCGAGCCTCATGCCGTTCCCGCAACCACGCCACGAACTCCTCATGCGACATCTTCCGTCCCGATCTGGCTAGCTCGACGATCACACGGACCTTACCGCTGGCCGCCGGAACTGGCTCGTCCAGGGAGATCGTGCGGGAATCGATCAACGAGCCGGATACCACGTAAGCCTCTTGCATGACTGTCCCCCTCGATCCGCGCCCAACCACGCCAATCCGACTTCTCCACGATGCCAGGACTCTGTTGCGGAAAAAGTGGCCGGAACCTTCATGCTATTCCTGGCTAGTTGCCATCAACACGTTCAGCTATATCGTCAATAACACTCTTAACCCAAGACCAGAAGGAGCCGTGTTCCCGATATATGGAATACCCTGTCGACGTCCACCCCTCAATCTCTACGATCTTGGAGACGCGATTGCCTTTGACCTCAAAGCAGGCGTAGTCGTCGTTGTCTTGCCGCTTCGCAAAAGCTACAAGAGGAAAACTACCTTTGTTTCGCCATATACTATGAACGTCGATAGCGTTCTCTTGGGGCAAATAATACCAAGGCTGTAGCGGACCGAACGGGTCGAAACCGATTAACCCACGTTCGAGAAGCCATGTATAGCTTTTGGGGACCGCAAAACCGAAAGCCGGTCGCCTGTGATCCATAGCTTGATTCATAATCCAGCCTCCCGAGAGTGGGAAATGTACCCGGCCCTCGGGACTTTCTCGTGACGCAAATCCTGGTACGGACAGCCTTTGGTGTAGGTCAGGTTTTCTAGCCTGACGCATGAGAATTACCTGTCCGCACGTCAGGCTAGAAAGCCTGACCTACAGAGAAAGTGCCAGATTCAACTTGTAACCGGTGCCGCGCTAGGACGGGACAAGCGTGATCGCTCACGAGGAATCTGGCGAAACAAAGCCAACCTTCATCAATCCCTCACAATTGCCGGCGAGCGTAGCCCGAACGGGCCGCCGGCAACGCTCTCCGACTCGTTTGATTCGTGAGATTCGTCAGATTTGTGATCATCAATATATCTAGACATTCGGGCTCAGGCTCGCAGCTTCCGGTCCGCGCGCTGCACGAGCTGGACGACCGGCAGGCCGTGTGGGCAGGCGGCGGTGGCGGCGTGCAGATCGGCGGCGGCGAGGTCGCGGGCGACGGGCGGCAAGGCCTGATAAAGGGCCCGCGCTTCCTGCCGCTTGCCGTAGACCTCGTAATAGCGCAGGTAGCGAAGGACGGTCGCCACGGGAACGCCCCGGGCCGCGGTCTCGCAGAGGTGGCCGCAGCCATGGCAGTAAAGATGGGCCGTCGTCCGGCGATACTCTTCCAGCAGCTTCTGGTCACGCGACGTGAGCTTTTGATCGCTGCTGGCGGCGACGTTCTCGCGCAGGTCGCTCCGGGTGGTCATTTCGCTGACCGCGACGTGCAGCCGGCCGTCCAGCCAGACCGTCTTGATCGCCGCGACCTCCTTCTTGAAGCCCTTGGAGGTGAGGACGGCGATCTTCTCCGGGAAGTTGATGGCTCCCCCCTGCGTCTTCATGGCAATCAGGCCCAGGTTGGCCTTGGCCGCCTTGTCGATGGCTCGCTGGAGATCGTCGTGTCGGTCCCTGCCGCCGACATCGCGGAAGTTGTACTTGAACATGATCTGATCGATCCAGCCGCAATCGGCGGCCGCTTGGAGGATCTCGGGCAGCCGGGCGTCGTGGCACGACAGGCCGCAAAACCGCGTCTTTCCCTGCTTCTTGAGGGCCTCGAACGCGGCCTTGACGTGAGGATCGCGGAGCAACTCGATCTGATTGCCCGAGAGCCCGTGCAGGTAATAGCAGTCGACATGATCGGTCTTGAGCCGGCTCAGGCTGGCATTCAGGTGCTGCTCGAACATCCTGGCGGCGCCGGTGCCCATCGACCCGCGGTAGCCGGTGTTCTTGGTGACGAGGTAAACGTCGTTCCGCATCCCGGTCCGATCGAGCACGTCGCCGATGACTTTCTCCGCGCGGGTGTTCTCGTAGGTCTCCGAGGTGTCGATGTAGCGGACCCCCGAAAAGAGGGCCGCCTGCACGAAGCTCGGCGAGAGGGCCCAGCTCGTGCCCATGCCCAGGATGGTCACCTTCTCTCCGGTCCGGCCCAGTGTGGTCCGAGGAACGGGAGACTGGGCGGGCCTCGGCCCAGCGGCCCGGATGGTTCCGGCCGACGTCAAGGTCCCCATCGCTCCTCCGGCCGCCGCGGCTTTCAGGAAGTGCCGCCGGCTGGAACCATCCGGGCAACCGCCCTGAGCCAGGTCACTCATGAGTCACCTCTTTGCGATGTGAGACCAAGTAGGTTCGCTGCCAGAACACGAGCACGTGCGATGATGAGTATTGTGCCGACCACGGGCGAGGACGGTCAACAAGGATTTTGCCACAGTGGTTCGCCGGTTCGCCCAGGAATGGACATCGCCGGGCGCTCAGGCGCGGCACACGCGAGAGGCCGAGGCTTCCGGTTGGGAAGCTCGGCCCCTCGCCGCGTCACTGTTTTTCTGGCAATATCCAAATATCTAGATTTACGTTGGCGGCAATGGAGGCAGGCCGATCGCCTGGGGCAGTACCGGAAGCTCGTCCCCCGGTTCAGGATTGGCGGAGACGGGTGCCCCCTGGGTGGGCGCGGACGCTCCGATCGCGGGACGTGCTCCGGTCGCAAGGGAGGCTCCGAGCGCCGCGGGTCCTCCCGGGGGTGGTGGCGAGTCGGAATGGACCCGGCTCGCGGCCGTGCTCAGGTCAGGGAGCATTGCGGGGGGTATCTCGGGCGTCCCGGGGGCGCCGGTCGGCTTGGTGGCGCTGTCGACTCTGGGCTGGTTGCCGACCATGGGACTGAAGAGCGGCTTCTCTCCGGTTCCGGGGGCCGTTGCCGCTGCCGGAGCGTTCCGCGAGAGGATGGGCGGCTCGCCCGCCGGGCGATACGGCGGTACAGGAGTGGCGTCGGGGCCGGCCGGACCGGCCGGCGCGGGGAGGGCCGGAACCTGGCCAGGCCTGAGGCCAGGCGGAGGATTGGCCGGCACCGGATCAGGATTCACCGGTCCGGAAACCGGCGGATTGTACATCGGGCCATTATGGGGAATCGGCAGCTTGCGGTGGGCGTTCTGGATGTCCTTGGCCTGCCGATAGGCCTTTTGGGGTTGCGGGCCTTCCGCGACCGCGATGTTGTTGTACGACAGCAGAGTCCCCTTGGCTTCCTCGAAGACGATGATCGAGATGTTGTACATGGTCTTGTATTCCGCCTCCGTCGCCACCGCCTGAGCATACTGGCTGACAGCGTCAAGGAAACGGTCGATCGTGATCCGACCTTCCTCATAGTAAGCGCGCTGGGCCTCGAGCCGTTCGGCGGCGGCGGCACGCAGCCGGGAGGCCGTCTTGAATTGCTTGTAGTTGGCGTCGATCTCCAGGTAAAAGCGGGCGAGCTGGTGAGTTCGCTGGTGGACCATCTGCTGGAGGAAAGCCCGCTGGCGGAGCAAGTTGTACTGAGCGAATCGCGAGTTGGCCAGCGGCGACCTCATGCCCAGAGGCATCTGAAACGTGAGGCCGACCTGCCAGGTGCGGAAGTTGTTGTAAAAGCCGGGGTTGGCGATCAAGCCCGCGGCCCGTTCCTGCGACGCCGTGACCGGTTCCAGGGCCTTGATGGTCTGGCCCGTCATGACCCCTTCCGCCGTGTCCAGCGACTGGCCCAGGCCGTTGAGCTGATAGAGGAAATTCAGGTTCAACTGAGGCAGCAACTGGTTGCGGGCGATGACCAGGTTGAGCTCGGAGATTCGCACGGCGATTTCCTGAGCCACGATGTCGGGATAGAAGCTGAGCATCTGGGCGAGGCTGGCATCCCAGTCGGGCTCGAGCCGGGCCTCGGTGGGTGGAGTCACCGGGATGATCCGGCGATTGTCGGCCGGCGGCAGCCCGAGCAGGTTGCGGAGCTGACGTTCCGTGGTGATCAGGTCGGAGGTCCGCGTGACCAGATCGAGGCTGAACTGCTCCAGCCGCTGCTGGGCTTCGGCCACGTCGGCCCGCGTGCCCTTGCCGACGACCAGTTCGGCTTGTTCCCGGCTGAGGATTTCCCGGGCCAGGTCGACCGCTTTTTCGGAGCTCCAGAGCTGCACG
>JBMFUH010000044.1:0-11137 GCA_049966735.1 Isosphaeraceae bacterium | reverse complement strand
CAGTATTGTTGCTCGATCGAGCGGACCAGTTCCATCACGTTCAGCTTGAAGTTCCAGACGTTCTCATCAGCCTGCAAGCGGGCAATCACGATCGGCGCCCGGTTGGCCTCGAGGCCGACCAGGGTTGCAAAGTTGTTCACAGGCTGGCCGGGCAAGGGAGCACTACCCAAGAGGGGCTGGGTCAAGGTCATCTGGATGTTCGTGGTGTAAGCCGAGGGATAGGTCAAGAACGTGCTGTTCTGGTAGAGCCAGTTGATGTTGTGCACGATTCCCATCGTGGCACCGGTCGCGGTCCGCTTCTGCAAACCGGCCTGGAAGTTGAAGGTGTCCTGAACCGAGAGGACCACCGACTTCACGCCGCTGACGCCGAGGGCACCACCCTGGATCGCGTTGTTGTAAGGCTGAGTGTTCTTGCCCCAGTTCAACTGGGTCGTGAACGCGGTGTCGAAGACCGACAGGGCCTGGGCGATCTGCGTCTCCTGGATCGCCGGGTCATAGACGCTGGAGAGATTGCCGCCGCCCAACACGGCCTGGCCTGCCGTGCCGCCGGCGATCGATGGCGAGAGGAAGGTCGGCTCGAACCCTTCGATCGGAATGCCCTGAGCACCCAGGTTGATCACGCGGACGACCTCGGCGTTGTCCAGACCGATCCGGATGGCTTCCTGCAAGGTCATCGGCCAGAGTTCATCGGCTTCCGGCTCCTCGGTGGTTCGCGGCTTCGCGACCTTGGGGAGTTGCATCGGCAAGCTGCTACTGAGAAAGTCGGCCCGCTTGACCTCCTTGTCCTCCAGAGCCATCTTCCCCATGTTGTCATGGGGAACCGCCTTGTTCTGGTCGATGTAAGGAAGCCTCTGGCAACCGGTGGAGATCAGCCAGGCTGCCCAGAGTGCCGCCAGAGCCCACCGGTTCGTCCGTAAGGTCAATCGCATGGCCCGCCGTCCTTGACTAAGATCGCCATGTGACGCGTGATTCAAATCCGTGGGGAACATGCCGCGCCATCCCTGGCTTGCTGCTCTCGTGAGACCCACGTCTTGAACTGCAACCGGCCGCCCCGCGAGAGTTCGACCGCTCGTCGGATCACTGACTGGAGACCAGGTAGAAATGCATTGCCTGGACTCCTTTTAACCTGAAAGCCACGATCAATCGTGACATGCCTGCCCTTGTCGCATTGCACCGCGAATCCGCGAAATACGACCTATCGACTTGTATCGGATCTACTTGCTTCGGGACTTGAATCGATGAGGGGGATCTTACGGATTATTCCGATTCCGTCCTAGATCAAATTCAGAATCCGGCTGCTTTGACTGAATTCCCCAGGATCAGCCACCGTCACCCAAGGCAACGGGACAGGCTCCCGGGTTCATTTCCCCAGGGAATTCAGCAATGCGGTTCGGAAGCCCATAGCAAGGCCGATGATCGGTGAACAACCCATCAACCCACCGCGGCGGCCGCCTCGCCCTGACCACGCGACCGGCGTCCCGCGTTGGAACTGTGCGCCGGGGTGCGGCTCGGCGGAAATTCGACGTAGGGCAGGCCCAGTTTCCGCTTGAAGAAGATGACCTCGCCCGGGTCGGTCCCTTCCAGGGCATGGCCCGCGAACTGAAGGACATACCCGCCGACGAAAAGCGCCAGAGCAAAGAGGAAGATGGGGACCGAAAGCAAGCCAACATAGATGGAACAGAGCAAGCACCCCAGAATCGTGGGAGGTATGCCCAGCATGTGCAGGAAGAAACTCGTTCGGCTCTGGTGCCGCTCGATCCAGTGCCGCACCAGGCGGTTCGGGGGCTGGGGAGGGTAAAGCATGAGCTAGAACTCCGTGGTGGCGACTCTGAGTTGCTTGACGGCCGGAGGAGCAAGAGCTAGCCTTTGCAGCGTTCCAACGTTATTCTACCCTCGATTTTCGCGAGATACCACCTATCTCCTGGATTTCGCACCGACTTGCGGCCGTTGGCCCGGGGCTCATCAAGGCGCGGATCAAATCCAGGCGGCAAGCCCTTGCCGGCGGTGGAGCGGTCGCGACGGCCTCCACAAGCGATTTTGTGCGTTGTGCCGAATTTTCCGTAAATCATTGTTTTGCTGAGATACTGGGCGATTTTTTGACTTTTTTGGTGTGGACAGCAGCCCAACAGGGTGTACAATATAGGCAGTCTAGGAAGAATGGGAGATGCTGTGCGCCTCGCGCTTGGAGCACGATCATCCATGACTGCACAGGAATCGGGAATCGGAAAATCCTGCCTCCGCGCACTGCCACGTGGGAGTCGGGAATCGGGAGTTGGGAGTGCCCGCTACTCCCCGCTCAAAAAGACCCCGGTGTACAGTGGTGTACAAACGCTGGAATTTCGGCGAAAAAGTGCCATTTAGTGCCACGTCTGGGGGCCTCGGAATCGACCCACGGCTCGCCGAGCACGCGCCGAAAGTCGTTTCAGGATCATCACTTGGAGTGCTTGTGTGTCAACTCTCATCATCAAGGGTCCGGCGTGGCACCACTCGGGCAAAAGTGCCACATCAACGATCGCTGATTGTACACTCTATCAAGCCAGCCACAAAGGACGGAACCGAGTGAGCAGGATCAATCCGGACGCCTTTCTCCGACTGATTCGCGGCCAGACCCGAGGGCCGCTGGCCGGCCTCGCTCGGTGCGGGCTGGGCGTGGCCGCGAGTGGTTACGGCCTGGCAATCCGGGCTCGCAACCTTGGCTATGAACGAGGCTGGAAGCGAGCCTGCCGCGCGGCCGTGCCGGTGATCTCGGTCGGCAACATCACCCTGGGCGGAACGGGCAAGACGCCGATGGTCGAGTGGCTGGCGCGCTGGTTTCGCCGCCGGGGCGTTCGCGTCACCATCATCAGCCGGGGCTACGGCCGGGCCGGTGGCCTCAACGACGAGGGACTCGTCCTCGAGGAGAACCTTGCCGACGTCCCCCACCTTCAAGACCCCGACCGGGTCCGGCTGGCGTCGATCGCCGCGCTGGAGCTCGAAACCGAGCTGATCGTCCTCGATGACGGCTTCCAGCATCGCCGGCTGGCGCGCGACCTCGACCTCGTCATGCTCGACGCCCTCGATCCTTTCGGCCTGGATCGGCTCTTTCCCCGAGGGCTCTTGCGCGAGCCGAAGAGTTCGCTCCGCCGCGCCGGGGTCGTGGTCCTCTCCCGGGCCGATCTCCTCGACCCGGCCGCGCGACACGACATCCGCATTCAAGTTCAAAAGCTCGCTCCGGGCGTGCCCTTCGTCGAATGTCGCCACGCCCCCGTCGACCTGATCGACGGCGAAGGGCAGGAGCACCCGCTCGTTGAGCTGGCCGGCAAGCAGGTCGCGGCCTTCTGCGGCATTGGGAATCCGGAGGGATTTCGCCGGACGCTGGAGCCGCTTTGCCAGCACGTTCTCGACCTCAAGGTCTTTCCCGACCATCACTCGTACAACGCGGCGGATGTTCACGCGCTGGCCTCCTGGGCGGCCGGCCTGGGGGCGAATCTCGCCTTGACCACCCAGAAAGATTTGGTCAAGCTGCGCGCCGCGCCGCTCGGTCCTGTTCCCTTGCGCGGCCTGCGCATCGGCCTGGAGATCACGGACGGTCTTCCGGCCCTGGAGGGACTGCTCGAGCCGCTGGTTCCCGGACGTTGAAGGTTTCGGGCGCCGGCGCTCGGAGGACCGGCCACGCGTTGTTCCGCCGTCAAGAGAGTGACCGGAAAGCCTGTCGCGCCGATGAAGATCGTGGTCTTCTGCCCCAACCTGATCGGCGACACCGTCATGGCGACGCCGACCTTTCGCGCCCTCCGCCAGCGGTTTCCGGACGCCCGGATCACGGCGGTCATCCGCCCGCGGGTCGCGCCCGTCCTGGACGGCTCGTCCTGGTTCGACGCGATCATCCGCTGCCATCACCGCTCCCGGAACAAGGAAGAGCGGGCCGGATCGGTGATCAGGCGACTGCGCCAGGAACGCCATGATGTCGCCCTGCTCTTGCCCAACTCGTTTCGTGTGGCATGGTACGCCTGGAACGCGTGGATCCCTCGCCGGATCGGCTACGTCCGCTACGGTCGCGGGCTGCTCCTCTCCGACGGTCTCCAGCCCCCGCGCGATGCCGCCGGCAAGCTCACTCCCACGCCGATCGTCGAGTACTACCTGGCCCTCGCCCACGTGCTGGGCTGTGCGTGCGGGTCGCTTCAGCTCGAGCTGGGCACAACAGCCGACGACGAGGCCGCGGCCGACCGGGCCTGGTCCGCGCTGGGACTGAAGCACGATCAGCCGGTCGTCTGCCTCAACACGGGAGGCGCATTCGGACCGGCGAAGAACTGGCCCACGGAGTCGTTCGCCCTGGTGGCCCGCCGGCTCGTGGAGGAGCACGGCGTCTCGGTGCTCGTCATCTGCGGTCCCGCCGAACGCGAGTCGGCCCGCGAGATCGTCCGGCTGGCCGATCACCCCGCGGTGGTCAGCCTGGCCGATCAGCCGCTGAGTCTGGGGCTCTCCAAGGCCTGCGTGCGCCGGGCCGCACTCCTGATCACCACCGACTCCGGCCCGCGTCACTTCGCAGCGGCCTTCCGCACCCCGGTGATCAGCCTCTTCGGGCCCACTCATATTGCCTGGACGAGAACCTATCATCCTCATGCCATCCACATGTTAAAGCCCGTGCCCTGCGGCCCTTGCCAGAGGCCAATCTGCCCGGAGGGCCATCATCGCTGCATGCGTGAGCTGAGTCCCGCGAGCGTCTTCCAGGCCGCGCTCGGCATGCTGGGACAAAACCACGTCATCAGACCTCATGATCCTCATCGGTTGATCGGCGGAAACCCGCCGCACCGGAATATTGACGCCAATTCTCCAACGCGAGCGATGGATTCTTCAGGGACTGGAGGCCTTGAACGACGATGACCACCTGGCTGATCACGGGAGCAACGGGGTTCCTGGGCCGACACGTGCCGGGCGCCCTGGACGCGGAGCTGACGAACACGGGGCGGTCGGCTGATCGCGTTTTCATGCTCGGCCGGCGCTGTCCCGAGGGGTTGCCGGCAGACCAGTTCCTCCTCGCCGACCTGGACGATCCGGACGGCCTGCGTGAGGCGATCCGGACGATTGCTCCCGACCAGGTGATCCACACGGCCGGGCGCACTCCCCCCGCGGCCGACGACGTCCTGTACCGGGGCAATTTCTGGGCGACGATCCGGTTGTTCAACGCTCTTCGCTCGCTCAACCGCCCGGTCCGGGTCACGCTGGCCGGCTCCGCGGCCGAGCTGGGTGCCGTGCCGACACCGGAACTGCCGGTGGCCGAAACGCACCCCTGCAACCCGATCGAAGCGTACGGCCGGAGCAAGTGGATGGCAACGATCGCCGGCCTGGCCGAGCGTCCGCCGCTGCAAGTGAACGTCGCCCGCGTCTTCAACCCGATCGGTCCAGGGTTGCCGCAAACCCAGGCCTTTGGAGAGTTTACAGAGCAGCTTCTGGCCCCAGCCGCCGATCCCGTGCCCCTGGTGGTGGGCAACCTGGAGATCCGCCGCGATTTCGTCGACGTCCGCGATGTGGCCCGGGCCCTGGTTGCGGTCGCCCTCCGCGGGCATTCGGGACTGGTCTACCACGTGGGTACGGGCCGCTCGCGCCCGGTCGGCCAGGGTCTGGAACAACTTGTTCACCTGAGCGGACGGTCAGTAAAACTATGCATTGACCCGAACCGAGGCCAGCGGAAAGCCCCCCTCGACTCCCGCGCCGACATCCGCCGGATCATCGATCACACCGGCTGGACACCGTCGATTCCCTTCGAGCAAAGCATCCATGATCTCTGGATCGAGCAGATGAGGAGGCGCGACCATTCCCACTCGGACGCATCATCCATCATTCCACTCACGGCCTAAGCGGCGACCTCGGTGGGTTTGTTTCGTCGAATTCGCGTCTCCTCTTCCGCGACATCAGCCCTCACGAATGTTTTTATCGTTCATATCGGTGGTTTGACCACGAGGCTCGAACGGGCTAAAATGATGATGGAGGCAAGGTCGGCCTGATGACTGATGACATGCCCAGGAAACCAGAGGTGCATGGTTGGGACTCCTCGCCTCTCGCCTGCTGGAAGGAAGGATGGTCATGCCGCTCGATGACAAGGCCAACACGTGTCGTGCCCCGGTGACTCGCTCCAGGTTGTGGAAAACCTACTGCCAGACGGTGGGCGCCGTCCAGGTGCGATATGCGGCGTTCTTCGGCTGGCACGCCTTCGACGATCTGAGCTAAACCGCCGATCAGTTGAGCTGGATCGCCCAGTATGGCTTCAAGGACATCCCTGGCAAAGGCGAGTACATACCCGCTTTGAACATCGGCAATATGGTGGATGGGACAATCTACGCCGCGATTTGCCTCTCTGGCTTCATTGGCGGTTGCGGCCGCATTGGTCTTCGGTCCTGGGCGAGCCGCTGGGAGATCGCCTATTTCCTCTTTGCATCCGTCCCCTTGCTGTCGGAGACCGCCGCAGTGGCCAGGAAGGGTTACGACATTACGTATTGCGTTCTCTTCTACGCGGGTTTCGTCCTGGTATACCTGCCCTTGTGCTTCATCTCACCACCGCCTCCCGAAGCTCCGCTGGTCGGCACGGTGGCAAGATCCAAGCCGGCCGCGGATGATCTGGACGAGCCTTAGGGAGTACCCTTTGTGCATTTTACAGATCGTACGTACCACTTGTCCGATCGTTCCATGCGCCGACGCACCCGCCGACTGCGGTCCGGTCCGATCGTCCCAGGGGCGCGGCGAAGAGGCCAGGGCAAAGGCACTGGCCGAGATTGCTATCGAAACCGCACTCGGAAGAAGCCTGCGAGAGCTGGACGCATCGCTCACCGGCAAGGCGACTGTTTACTTGTAGGGTCTGCTGTGCGGACCAACCCCGGGTCGATGTCGACGTTCCACACAGCGGACGCGACCGCGGCAACCAGCCTCAGCGCTTCGGCTGCGGCTTCTCGGCCGCGGGAAGCTGATCGGCGGTCAACTCGGCCGCGTGCAGGTCGCCGTAGATGGCCCGGAAAGTTTCCTTGCCCTCGGGCTTGTACCAGAGCAAGAGCTTGCCAGCGTCGCCCAGCTTCACGCTCTCGGGCTTGTAGGTGAAGTTGCCCTTGAGCTCGAAGAAGAACCGGTGAGCCTCGGCCGAGAGCCTTGCCGCGCGGATCGCCGCTGCCATGGAGGGTTTCTCGGGTTTCGACTCTGTGAGGGCTTCGGTGTAACCACGCCAGTCATCGAGTCGTTTGGGGAAGCTGCCGCCCGATTTCTCCGCGTAGAGCCGGAGGAATTTGAGCATCGCCGTTTCGGGCGTGCCCACGTCGGCGTCTCCTCCGGCGCCGTGGAGGTCCTCTCTGGTAACGGTGTACCCTGCCGGTGGTTCCATGCTAAATAGGGAATCGTCCAGATCGAGATCGAGCCCTGATGGCTCCTTCTTTTCTCTCTCGGTGATCTCAGTGATCTCTGTGGTTCAACGCATTCCCATGAGGACTGACGGCTCCGCTCGCCCCGTGGTCCAGACTCGTGAAGCGGGCGACCTATGCCATGGATTATCAATGTGTTACGTGGAACGACTGAGCCTTCGGGCCAGAGGTGGAGGCGAGTCGTTACACCCGTTTTCGTAGGGTGGGTCAGTGAAGCGTAGCGGAACGCAACCCACCATCCCGAACCGAATTCGGTGGGGTTGCGCTGACCCCAGCCTACGAATCCTCCAGCGTGCAGGGTCCGCCGCGCGGACCGATTCCCAGGCCGTGTCCACGATCAGCACAGCGGACCCTACGGGCTTGGAACGACGACAAGATTGGAATCTTGTCCCACGGGAATCACGGTTTCTCGTGCGCGATGGTGTCGTGTTCGTGCACCAGCTCGGTGTAGAAATCGAGCGTGCGCCGGGCGATGCTCGACCAGCTAAAGAACTGCTCGACGCGGCGGCGCGACTCGAGCCCCATCTGCTTGAGCCGGGCGGGATCATCGAGCAGTTGGTTGACCCCATCGGCCAGATCGCGGGCGAACCGCGCGGGGTCTCTGGGCTCGAAGTCCGTGCCGCTTTTGGCCTCGAAGGAAACCAGGAGACCGGTCTCGCCGGGAATGACCACTTCCTTGATGCCGCCGACGGCCGATGCGACGACGGGCGTCTCGCAGGCCATCGCCTCCAGGTTGATGATGCCGAACGGCTCGTAGACCGATGGGCAGACGAAGACCGACGCATGCGAATAGAGAGGGATGATCTCCTCGCGGGGCAAGACCTGGGCAATCCAGTTGATGGGCACGGCGGCGTCGCGTCTGGCTCGCTCCACTCGTTCTTCCATCTCGCGGCCGATCTCCCGCGTATCCGGCGCCCCCGCGCAAAGAACGACTTGCACGCCCGGCCGGATGTGCTTGACGGCGTCGACGAGATGGATGATCCCCTTCTGCCGCGTGATCCGGCCGACGAAGAGGACCAACGGCTGCCGCGGATCGATGCCGTACTTGGCGAGTACGGCCGCGTTCCTGGTCGGTTTGTACTCGTCGAGGTCGATTCCGTTGTGGATGATCCGGACCGTCTTGAACGCGACACCGTAAAGCGAATGAACATCTTCGCGCATGGCGGCGGAAACGGCGATGACCCCGTCGGCATTCTCGTAGGCGATCCGCTCGATCCAGGAACTGGCCCGGTAGGCTGTGCCAAGCTGTTCCACCTTCCATGGCCGGTGCGGCTCCAGCGAGTGCGTCGTCAGCACGAGCCGGGCCCGGGTAAGCTGCCTAGCCAGGCAGCCGGCAAGATGGGTGTACCAGGTGTGGCAGTGGACGATGTCCACGTCGTCGAGCATGCCCGCCATGACCAGGTCGCGGAGCATCGTTTCCTGGAACTTCTTGTGCCGCGGGTCCTGAAACGGCAGGTTGAACGAGGGGCTGATTCCCTTGACCGTCAGGTTCCCGTCGTGGATGTCCTGGTCGCCGAAGCAGATGACCCTGACCTCGTGCCTCCCCTGCTCGATCCTGGCCAGCTCACGGGTGAGGTATTCGACATGAACTCCCGCGCCTCCGTACACGTGAGGTGGGTACTCGTTGGTCAAGATCGCGATGCGCATCATCGAGTCCTTGAGTCCTGAGTTCTTGTTTCGCACTTTCAGGAGGGGGGCAACTGTCTGAGGTCCTTGAGTCCTCAGACCACTTGCTGATTTGAAAGCGCCTGCCGGCTTGCCGGCGCGGGACGACCAGTGACTCAACCTACGGCGGCTCGAATCGGGTGTCAATGAGCCAATCGTGGCGATCATGCCGGAGTTGTCGTGCTCCGATTGGCACACCTTGCAAGCTGAAGCGATCAACGTCAATCCCCGCGGGAGAGGATTCCATGCGCCGGTTGTCGCAGCTGTCCCGCATTCCCGGAGTCACTATAATCACGGTCAGCGATCACGACCACGGTGAGAGAGCAAGCTACCTGCCCACGTGAGAGAGCAAGCTACCTGCCCACGTCTGCCAGGCCAGGAGTGAACCACGTGCCCAACTCCGGATCAACCGTCTTTCGAAACGTATGCCCGCTCGATTGCCCCGACACCTGCGGCATGAGGGTGACAGTGAAGGATGGTTTAGCGATCGACCTGCGGGGCGACGCCGAGCATCCCTTCACCCGCGGCTTCCTCTGCCAGAAGATGGCCCGCTACCTCGATCGGGTCTACAGTCCGGACCGACTGATGTTGCCGATGAAGCGCGTTGGGGCCAAGGGAAGCGGTCGCTTCGAGCGCATCTCCTGGGACGAGGCGCTCGAGACGGTCACCGCGCGGTTCGCCGAGATCGCCGCGTCGGCCGACGGTCCCCAGGCGATCTTGCCCTACAGCTTCTGCGGCACGATGGGCAAGCTTCAGTCCAGCAGCCTGGACCACAGGTTCTTCCACCGGCTGGGCGCGTCGAAGCTGGATCGGACCATCTGCGCGACGGCCGGCTCGCTGGGCTACGAGTACACGAACGGCCGGGGACGCCTGGGCGCGGACCCGCTGGCGGTGCCGAGGTGCAAGTTCCTCGTCAACTGGGGCTCGAACACCGTCAACACCAACAGCCACCTCTGGAGCCTGATGGTCCAGGCCCGCAAGACGAACCGGGCGACGATCGTCACCATCGACCCGTATCGCAGCCCGACCGCGTTCCGGTCCGACTGGCACATCGCCATCCGCCCCGGCACCGACGCCGCGCTCGCCCTGGGCCTCATGCACGTGATCTGGACCGAAGGATTGCAGGACGACGACTACCTGAGCAAGGGAACCATCGGCGCGCCGGCGCTGCGGGAGCGCGTGCTCGCGGATTACGCGCCCGAGCGTATCGCGGCGATCACGGGCGTCGACGTCAACACGATCGAGGTTCTCGCCCGGCGGCTGGCCCAGGAGCAGCCCTCGCTCATCCGCCTGAACTATGGAATGCAGCGCCATCGAGGCGGGGGGATGGCCGTGCGGACCATCGCCTGCCTGCCGGCGATCATCGGCTCCTGGCGCTATCCGGGCGGCGGCGTCTTGCTCTCGACTTCGGGCGCCTATGACTTCGCCAACGACCGGCTGACCCGGCCCGAGCTTTCGCCCCCCGGCACGCGAACCATCAACATGAACGAGCTGGACAAGGCCCTGGCCGGCGAACTGCCCGGCCCTCCCGTGCGGGCGCTCTACGTCTATAACAGCAACCCGGCCGCCGTGGCTCCCAACCAGCGGAAAGTGATTGATGGGCTATTGCGCGAAGATTTGTTCACTATTGTCCACGAGCTGTTCGCCACCGACACGGTGGACTACGCCGACATCGTGTTGCCGGCGACGTCTCAGCTCGAGCACGTCGACCTGCACGGCTCGTACGGCCATCACGAGGTGATGTACAACCCCCGCGCGATCGCCCCGCTGGGCGAGTGCCGGTCCAACAACGACGTCTTCCGCGCACTCGCGGCCCGTCTGGGCTTCGAGCCGGAATTCTTCCCTGACGACGACGCGCTGATCCGCGAAGCGCTTGACGGCGGCCCGACGCTCGACGGCATCACGCTCGAGCGATTGCAGGCGGAGGGGTCGATCCGGCTCAACCTGCCAGCGGATTACGCTCCCTTTGCCGACGGCGTTTTCCCGACGCCCTCGGGCAAGTGCGAGCTGTACTCCGAACGGATGAAGGCCGACGGCCTGGGTCCGCTGCCGACGTACATTCCACCCCTCGAGGACCCGCGGACCCGGCCCGA
>JBMFUH010000043.1:3800-16460 GCA_049966735.1 Isosphaeraceae bacterium | reverse complement strand
CGTGATTTCCCAAAGACCAAACATCAATCTCAAACGCGCTCATTTCGCCTGGCGAGCGCGTCGGCGGCGGCGAAGACCAGAATCACCACGCCGGTCACCAGCGTGCGGTATTCCTCGGGAAAGCCGCTCATGGTGATCTGGGTGCGGAGCGCCTGGAGCAAGAGGCAGCCGGCCGCCGCCCCCAGCACGCTTCCCCGACCGCCTTGCAGCGACACGCCGCCAACCACGCAAGCGGCGATCGAGTCCAGCTCGTAACCGGTCGCCGTGTCGGGCTTGGCCACGCGGAGCCAGGAGAGGAAGATGACCGTCGCCAGCCCAGCGGCCAGCCCGCTGATCAGGAATGTCGCCACGCGCAGCCGAACCGTCCGGATACCGGCCAGCCTAGCGGCCTCGGCGTTCCCGCCCAGCGCGTAGACGTGCTGGCCGAAGACTGTCTGGCGGAGCAGCAGCCAAGAGAGGATCACGAGCGCCAGGAACAGCACTCCGCGAAACGGCACGAACGTCTCGCCCAGCGTGAGCCCCGAATCGATCGCCTGGAAGACCCGGATGTTGGAGATCGGTTGACCCGAAAGGACCACGAATGCCGCCCCCCGGTAGATCAAGAGCGTGCTCAGCGTGGTGACGAAGGGATTGGTCCGGACCGCCGCGACCATCACGCCGTTGATCGAGCCCAGAAGAGCGCCGATCAAGAGCGCGGCGGCGGCCACGACGATCGGTGAGAGCCCGCGCTGGGCGAGCAGCCCCGTTGCCGCCGCGACGAGGGCCAAGATCGCGCCTTGGGAAAGGTCGAACCCTCCGCCGATCAGCACAAACGCCTGGCCCAGCGCTAGCACGCCGACAATGCTCGCCTGGGTCAGGATGCTCGTGAGCGTACCCGGCGTGAAGAAGCGCTCGGTGCGGAGCATCAGGAATAGCGCCGCGACCACCAGCATAACCTGCGGCAAACGATTGAACAGCATCCAAGCATTGCGTGGCATCTTGCAACCAGGAAAAAGCCAGCCGAACGGTAGTGGGTTGTGGGTAGTGGGCAGTGGCGGGTGGACAGATGGACCTCCTGATCCGAATCCTGATCTTGATCCCTCCCGGTTTTCTGATTCCGTAGTACGCATTGTATGCATTCACCCCGGCGGTTGCGAAAGCCGATGCGTTCTATGCGTACTGCGTCAGCCCGTAGGATAGACATTGTTCACCCCATACCTGCCTATTGTCCCACGGAGCCTGGTATCCAAACTCTTACTCGAGGTGCGTCTCGGGTTTGGGCGGATAGGGGGAGATTCCCGAACGGTACAGCCAGGCGTCGCGGATGGCGAGCACGCAGACCAGGAAGACGCCGGTGCCCGCCCCCATGAACAGGCCGCTGACAACGCCCAGGCCGAAGCCGAACTCGGTGGTATCCACCTGCCCGCCGGCGCCTCCGGGCGAGAAAAGCCAGCGCACGAAGGTTGGAGCCAGCCGGCCCACCGCCGCACCCACCACACCTCCGGCCGCGCCGGCCGCCAGCGTGCAAGACATCACGGCCACGATCGCTTGGGACAGTCGAATCATGCCTGGGTCTCCATCGGGTCCTGGAATCAACTCAACCGGTAGACGCGAACGGCGTTGTCATGAAAGAGCTTCCGCTGATGGATCTCGGGGCGTTCCGCGACCACCTGGCGCAGGGCCTTGACCCAGCCCGCCAGGGGAGCACCCAGCGTGCAGACCGGCCAGTCGCCGCCGAAGACCACGCGATCCGGGCCGAACGAGTCAAGCACGTGGTTGATGAACGGGGCGAGATCGTCGGGCGTCCAGGACCGTCCCTTCGTCGAGGCCACGATGCCCGAGACCTTGCAGACGGCGTTGCGCCTGCGTGCCAGCGCGGCCATGTCTCGCTTCCAGGCGGCATGGTCGCCCGCGAAGACGCTGGCGTTGCCGCAATGATCGATGATGAAGCTGGTTCCCGGGCAGGCGTCGATGAGCTTGACGCCGTCGCTCAGCTCTTCGGCTCTCATGCACAGGTCGAAGCTCAGACCCAGCTCGCCCAGCAGGCGGACTCCGTGCTGGAACCGGTCATCCAGGCAGTAGCCTCGGGGCGTGTCCGGCCCGTGCAGCACCTGGCGCAGCCCCTTGACCTCGGGTTCCCGCGCCAGCGGCTTGATGTAAGCGGCGAAGTCGGCGGCGGCGGGACGGCCGGAAATCACGGCCGCGACCACGGGAGTCTCGCGGCGGCGGCAGAGATCGATGATCCAGCGTGCCTCGCGCTCCTGTTGGGACGGCTCGACGTCGACTTCCATGTAAACAGCCTTGACGACGTTCAGACCCGCGCTGGCCTCGCGGTAATCGTCGACGAGGACGCTGTGGTTCAGGTTGGGGGCGCCCTCGAGCCAGGGCAAGCGAAACCGGCTGAGATCCCAGAGATGAACGTGCGTGTCGACGATTGGCGGGGTGGCCGGATCGTCTCGGCGGGCCATTGCCAGCCCGGCGAGGCCGGTTGAGGCCGCGCCGGCCAGAAATGCGCGACGGTCGAGTAGCGTGGGCATGGGATGATTCCTCGAACGTTCAACTCGATGTCCTGGAGGTAAACTCCTCTTGACGAATCTGGTAACGACGAACCTTGGCCGCGTCGATCTCGAAGCCCACGCCGGGTCGATTGGGAACGGTGAAAATGCCGGGTGCCGAGAGCTCGAGAGCGGGAACCACGTAATCGTCGACGAACCAGCGGGCGCTGGGCTCGACGTCGGTGGGGTACTTGCAGTTGGCCAGCGTGGCCAGATGGATGCCGAAGGCCTGACCGATTCCCAGTTCGGGCATGGCGCCGACCCAGCAGGCGATGCCGTGCTGGTGGCAAAGGTCGTGGATTGCCCGGGCAGGCCCCAGGCCCCCGACACGCTGGACCTTGAGGTTGACGATCCGGCACGCCTCGCGGCGGATGGCCTCGGCGGTTTGCTCAACGGTCTCGGCCGACTCGTCGAGGCAGACGGGAGTGATCACGGCCTTCTGGAGCCGGGACAGGCCGTCCAGGTCGCCGGGCTTCATCGGCTGCTCAAACATCAGCAGGTCGAAATCGTCGAGTGCCTGGAAGGTGTCGAGATCGTCGATCGTGTACGCTCCGTTGGCGTCGACCATGAGGGGGATCTCGCCGAAGTGCTGCCGCACGGCGCGGACAAGCTCGATGTCGTTGCCGGGCATGATCTTGATCTTGAGCCGACAATACCCTTCGACCAGGTGAGTCTCGATGGTCTTGAGCAGCGAGACGATCGATGGGTAGAGGCCGACCGCGAGGCCAGACTGAACCCCCAGGCTGACCTGCTCGTCAATGGCCCCCAGCAACTGGGCGACGGTCGCGTGATGCTCCTGTCCCAAGAGATCCCAGAGCGCGGTCTCGGCTCCCGCGACGGCGAACCGGCTTCCTTTCCAGGTCGAGGCCAGATTGGCGATGGCCGCCGGGGAATCGATCGTCCGGCCGACGAGGCCGGGGACGATGGACGTCCGCAGGTCGTTCCAGCAGCCCTCCGGAGTATCGGCGGAGTAACCGAAGCTGGCGGCCATGGGGGAACTCTCGCCATGGCCGATGGCCGACGCCGTCTCCACCGTGACCAGGATGGCGTCTTTGACCGCGACCTCTCCCCCCGATATTCGAAAAGGTTCTTTGAGGGGGACCTGCAAGTGAGAAAGCACAACCCTGTCGATCGGACTCGTGGCTGTCATCTGATGGACCTCGATTCCGCGCGGCGATTCAGTGCCGGAGCCGGGCATCACCTGCCCAGCCCGTCGCCATTCTCCCAACCATATCACACAACCCCTGCTTTTTCAGCAGGTTGGAACCGGGCAAAGATTGCCCTGGGGGGCGCGGATTGGTAGACTTCCTGGAGTTGTCCACCCCCCGTTGGCGCTGGACCGAAGCTCCTGGAGATCTCATGCCAAGATTCGCTCCCGGCTCGCCCTGGTATCGCGACGGACTGGCCTTCTCGTGCACCAGGTGTGGAGCATGCTGCACCGGTGGCCCCGGTTACGTCTGGGTCACACTCGACGAAATCGAGAAACTGGCCCGGCACCGTGGGGAAAAGCTGGAGGAGTTCTCGAAGAGGTTTGTCAGGCGGGTGGGAGATCGATGGAGTCTGATCGAGCGCCCCGGGGGAGACTGCATCTTCTGGGACGCTCAGGCCGGGTGCACCGTCTATCCCGCGCGTCCCATCCAGTGCCGGACCTGGCCGTTCTGGCCGGAGAACGTCGAGACCACCGAGGATTGGCAACGCACCACCCAGGTCTGTCCGGGGTCGGGCCAGGGCCGCATTTACAAGGCGGAGGAGATCATCGAGTGCATCGGGATGATCCAGTCATGATTGCTCCCGCGCGCGGCGAGGCCACGGTTTCGGAGGAGCAGCTTGCCTCCATTCGTGATAATCTGTGCACGCTTTACCGCGAGCTCGATCGGGACCTGGCCCGCCTGGGCCCGATCTGCGAGCTTTCCGGGCGCTGCTGCCGGTTCCAGGAGTACGGCCACACGCTCTTCATCTCGGAGCCCGAAGCTCGGCTCTTTTTCGCCGATGCTCCCGTGCCCGTGCGTCCCCTGGACGATGGCCAGAGTTGCCCCTGGCAAGATGCCAACAACCGCTGCACCGCGCGGGACGCTCGCCCGCTTGGTTGTCGTATCTTCTTTTGTGATCCCGCGTTCGATGAAATCGCCCCCCGGCTTACGGAGCGCTACCTGGGCAAGCTCAAACAACTGGCCAACCAGCACGGGTGGTCTTGGAACTACGCCCCCCTGCACCGGCATCTCCAGAACGCTCGTGCCGAGGGCCGCTTGCGGATCGCGGCCGCCCCCCTGCACGGTGATCGGAACGACGATATGAGCCCGTGACGCACCCGCGCCGCAGAACGGCTCACGAGTCCCTGGCAAGAGATTATACTCGCCAGAAAGACACCGACCGAAAGCCTCCCGTTCGACCTCCGACCGTCCTCTACTGGTTCTTTTTTCTTGACATTAACCCATGCTGCCAATACAGTTGAGCCACTCGACGCGCGTCAAGGGCTGACCACGCCTCCGTGGAGATTGCCAACGTGACCAAGAAAGAGATCGTCAAAAGAATCTCGGAAGATATCGGTCTGACCCAGCTCAAGACCAAAGATATCGTTCAGCGGACGCTCGATGCTATCATCCAGACACTCGTGTCAGAGGGACGTATCGAGTTGCGAAACTTTGGCGTTTTTGAAGTGAAGCGGCGTGCTCCACGCAAGGCGCGCAATCCACGTACCGGAGAGAAGGTTTACGTCCCCGCGAAGAACGTGGTGACCTTCAAACCCGGTAAGGAGATGGAAGAATTGGTTCGAAAGATGAATCCGGCAGATCTTCCGCTGTTGGAAGAGGACTCCGATGCCGATGTAGATAACAACGGACCCGTCGAGCCTGTCGCTAAGCCTCACGCCCAGACGTCCGTCGACTGAATCCGGAGCCGACGCGAGCAAGCCCCACGGCTTGATCGAAAGCGAGCCCGGAGGAAGCGCGGCTCACTGGCCCGCTTGTGCTGCCAACTGGCACAAGTGGGCTCGTTTCCCAGGGTTGAGGCGCACATCGAATTGGGCTGCGACGAGCCATGGCTCGGGCCGCGGGCGGAGCCCCGGCGGCGAGTCCCCCGGATCAGACCCGCGCAAGGACTGCGCGGACAGACTGATCCGAGCGAGATCGAAGGCGGGAGGAGCCCGAAATGCGGAAACTACTGGCGGCCCTGACACTCACGGTCGCTACCCTCGCGATGTTCGAGGGGTGTGCGCCCATTCCACTGCCGCATTACGCGGCATGGAAGCCCAGGCGAGTTGAGGAACTGCTCGTCGACTCCGAGAATCTCCGGCAATCCGGCGACGACTGGGAGCGAGCCTGGCTCCTCGATCAGCCTTCCCACATGACCCCATTCCGGACCCATGGCGGCACCGGACCCTGATCCTCATCTGAGTCCTTGGGTCCTTGCGCTCGCTTTGCTCGCTGTCATTGAGTCCTTTGCTCGCTGTCATTGAGTCCTTAGAAACTGTCCGAGAACGGTCGTAACCCCTTGTTTTTCCAGGGAATCGGGACGCCGAAACGGCGTTCTCGGATAGTTTCTAAGGAGTGAGATGATCCTGGAAGAAAGTCTCGATCAGCCCCACGTACCCCTGGGGATCGGCCTCATAGGCGCCGACATGCTCGACCCCGGGCATGGTCTTGGTCAGGCACGTTGCCCCGGCCGCGGAGGCGAGTCGCCACGCCTGGCTGACCGGCACGATTGAATCGGACTCGCCGTGAATCAAGAGCAGCGGTCGATTTCCCCACGACCGTGCGGCCCTGATCGGCACCAGGTCGTCCGTCCGCACGCCGAAGACCCACCGGGCCGCCGAGAGAATGCCCGGATTGAACCAGCTCGGCAAGTGACTGTGCTTGCTCAACTGCGTCCGGAGCACTTCGGGCAAGTCCCCATAGGGGCTGTCCATCACCGCAACCTGGATGCCTGGATTCTGGGCCGCCTCGAGCAGAATCGTCGATGCACCCATCGAATAACCCAGCCAGCCGATGCGATCGTCCGAGAAGCCCACCTCCTCGGCCCAGCTCATCACGGTTCGGATATCCCTGCGCTCGCGCCGGCCCAGGGTCAGCCGGGACGAGTCACTCTGACCGTGACCGCGGAGATCGAAGAGCAGAACGTCGTACCCGCCCCGGTGCAGGTCGCGGCCCAGCGCGGCCATCTCGAGCCATGAGCTCCACATGCCGTGCACCAGGACGATCAGGTGGCGATGTTCCAAGGTCGGCAGATACCAGCCCCGCAGGGTCACGCCATCAAAGGTCCGGACCGACCACGGTTGAGCGTCTTTGCTGACCCGGTGGGGGTCGATCAAGAGCGGATGATTGGTGGGACGCGTAAGCCGGTCCGCCGTGACGAGCGAAATTCCCGCGTAGCCTCCTCCCAGCACCAGGAGACCGGCCACGACCAGACCCCAGACGACACGCCTCGTGATCACTTTTCGCAACATGGCATCCTCCGTGAGTGTTTCCTTGAAGTGCAATCACCGGTCCGCCTTTCCCTGGCTGGCTGGGAGGATTATAACACGTCGGGCAAGCTGGCCGAGAGCAACTGTCGGGTTGCCACGGAAGTCTCGTCGGCCCTTCCCCCACAGCATTGATTTCTTCAAGCGCGAGAGCCGGATAATCCGATTTTATGGTCAGGACGGGATGTCCCGGAGCGTGAGCCGATCCCAGGAGGAGGGGGTTATGGCATTGGTCGATTCCGAACTGATTCACCCGACTGCGATCATCGACCCCGACGCGGTGGTCGCGGATGACGTCCAGGTTGGTCCCTATGCCATCATCGAAGGGCAGGTTCGGATCGATTCGGGCTGCGTCATCGAAGCCCATGCCTGTCTGAGCGGCCCGCTGGTCATGGGCAAGAACAACCTCGTCGGCCACGGAGCGATCCTGGGGAAGAGCCCGCAGCACCGGGGCTACCGCGACGAGCCGACAGGCGTCGAGATCGGCGACAACAACGTCTTCCGCGAATTCGTCACGGTTCATCGCGGCACGGTGCAGGGCAGCGGCGTCACGACGATTGGCAACCGCAACATGTTCATGGTCGGCTCCCACATCGGCCACGACGCCCAGATTGGCAACGGCTGCACCGTGGTCAACAGCGCGCTGGTGGCGGGACACGTCTGCCTGGGCGATGATTGCATTCTCTCGGGCCACACGGCCGTGCAGCAGCGCGTGCGGGTGGGCCGTCTGGCAATGCTCGGCGGCCTGGGCGCGACATCCAAGGACATTCCCCCCTTCGTCCTCCAGCAGGGGTACAACTGCGTGACGGGACTCAACTTGGTCGGCATTCGCCGGGCCGGTTTCTCGACTGAATCGATCAACGCCCTCCGCCAGGTTTTCCGCATTCTCTACCGCGAGGGCCGGCCCTTGCCGCTGGCACTCGAGCGGATCGAGACCGATTTCGGCCATGTTCCCGAGGTTGTCGAGTTCCTCACGTTCATCCGTCAGTCCCGGACGGGCATCAATCCCGCTCGATCCCAGGAGCGCGAGAGCTTCGCCGCCCTCTGAGCGAACCAGGCCGAAAAGGTCCCGGGCAACGGTGCACTAGGTTGACCCGCGAACTGGCCTGTCACTCTTTCCGGCCCGGTCCTTTCCCGGGACCTCCGGAACGGGGCGGCCGGGGAATCGAGCCGTCGAACTTGCGGCGAACGCGCTCGAACTCCTCCTCGTCAAGCTCCCCCTCGTGATGGGCCTTCTCGAACGCGGCGAGCAGTTCGTCGGGCGTGGCCGGTTCGACGTCTTCGTTGACCTCGCAGTGAACGCGGTAGGCCAGAATCCCCACCACGATCAGTGCCGCCACGACAACGACCAGACCAATATTGTACCAGGCAGTGTCTGAGAGCGCGATGACCGGTGTCATCCTCACCTCGAGAACTCGATCCAACGTGGTCCGACCGATTCAACTCCCGGGGTTTGAGGGAAACGACGACCTGAGGCCCCGGTGATGTCGGAGAGACTCTTTGCTTCATCGGCCCTCTCGATTATAATCATTGCGCCGCGTGAAAGAAGATGGCCGCTCTTTCCCTCGCGGGTTCTGCTTCTGTCTGGCGTCGTTCCGATCCGAAGTCACGTTTCAGGGAAAGGACTTCCGTTTCATTGTTGAGGAAGGTTGAAACCCATGAATCGGCTCATGTCGCGCGCAACCGCGTTCGTCTTCCTGATCGGTCTGGCCGCGTACCCGTGTGCCGGCGAGGCGCGAGCCCAGACGGCTTCACCACTCGGGATGGGTAACATCGCTGCGGACCCGTTCATCTTCTACTACGCCTACTACCTTCCCAACCAGCAGATGCAGGCCATGCGACCTCGCCCAATCGATACGATCAACGCGGCCGTGCAAAATCGCCAGTATTACGCCCAGACACAGCAAAAATCGCTGTACAACCCGATCTCGCCCTACGCGGAAGACTACGACCCCCTGCGGCCCTACTCGGCAACGCAGGGAACCGAACGGGCCGCCACGCCGTTCCGGTTCATCCAGGACCCGTCCAACGCCGACGGCTCCGGCCCCGCGCTCTACTACGGGCGAGCGGCCTTATATTTCCCGAATCTGAGACCTGGCCGTGGCCCGAATGCCAATATCGTCAAGCTCCGCAGCCGCGGGGGTGGAATGGGCGGCATGGGTGGAATGGGCGGTATGGGTGGCATGGGCGGTATGGGTGGCTTCATGTGAGCGGTGATCGGTCTGGCCCGTTGATTCTTCCGGAGCGAGTGTGCACGTTCCGACGCCCCCAGGGTTGTTCGCGGGCACGGCTCATGGCAACGAGATGCGACGAGAGGAACCAGGGATGTCGCTCGGGCCCGAGCAGCGTCTGACCCCCGAGGAACGTGCCAACCTGGTCGCCTATCTCGACGGTGAACTGACTGAGAACGAGGAAAGGCGGATCGCCACCAAGCTGTCCCAGAGCCGGACCGCTCGGCTGGAGGTGGAATCGCTCAAGCAAACCTGGGAGCTGCTGGAACATCTCCCTCGCCCCCAGGCGTCCGCCGATTTCCCCGAGCGGATGATGACCTCGATTCGCACGATGGAATCGAAGGCGCACTCCTGGGAGACGGCCGCTCAACTCTGGGGCACGCAGATCGCCAAGATGGCGGTCTGCCTGCTTGTCGCCGCCGCCTCGCTCGCTACTGGCTTCGCGCTCTGCCGCTGGGCATGGCCCGATCCCGCCATCCGCATTGCCCAGAACCTGTCTCTTGCCGAACACCTCGACGAATATCAGGAGGTGGGCTCTTTTCAGCTCCTCGAAGAGCTGGCAAACTCCAGGGAGTTTGAAGGTCCTTCCTACTAGAGGCCGCACAGTGACCGTGTCGCTCTCGCTCCGCTCCATACTCGCTCGCGCCTCGGCAACCGTGCTCTGCGCCGTCGCCGTGCTTGTCCTCCTCGGCGCCTCGGATCAATTGCAGGACGCCATGGCCCGCCTCCAGAGCATGTCGGCTCGCCAGCGGACTGCGCTTGCCCAGGCCCTACAGCGGTTCGATCTGAAGATCCCTCCCGACGAGCAAGAGTCCATCCGCCAGATCGACAGCCGGTTGAATGCCCTTCCGCCCGACGAGCGGGTACGCTACCTGGCGGTGCTCCGGCGGTTCCACAACTGGCTGGACACTCTCCCCAACGACGTGAGGGACAACCTTCTTGCCAAGGCTCCCCAGGAGCGCATGCCCCAGATCAAGACGCTCCTCGCCAGGTACCCGCTTCCTCGGGAAGGAAACCCCACCTGGAGGCAGTTTACCGAGTTTACCGGCCCGTCGTTCTTTGAGCTCGCCTCGCTTTTCAAGCTCTGGCAAGACATGACCCCAGCAGAGCGCGGCGAGATCGAGAAACTGCCGATCGCCAAGCGACGCGCCGGGCTGCTGGAGCACGGTCTCCAGAAGCGGTCGTTACACGAGTTCAGGCCGAAAGACTTCCGCCTCGAGGAGTGGCTTCCCAAGGTCGACGCCAAGATCAACGAGCTGCGCGAGATCGATCCGGAACTCCGGACGGCCCTGACCAAGGCCGAGAAGAAGACCGAGGACCTGGCCAAGGAGAAACCGTCTGCCGTGGTCCCGGCTCGCCCGCCAATCCTCCACCGCCTGGCCGTCAATCTTTACACGCTCTCCCAGAATCCCCATCCGGTGTCTGTCGAAAAGCTCGACGCCTTCTTCAGCGCCCTGCCCCCCTGGGTCCAGAGCTCGTTCGATCCCTACCCCGCCGACCTGGCCCGCCGGCGTCTCACCCTGGTCTACCGGCTGGTTTTCCCTTATCCGGCCGAGTTCCGGCCCCCGCAACACACCCAGAAGCCCCAGCGCACGACCAAGGCCGCAACCGGGCCAGGCCCCGGCGCGGTTCCGGTTGCACCAGGAGTTGCCAGCCCGCCGGTTCCGCGCCCGCCGGCTGCTCCACCCAAGCCTGCATCCAGACCCTCGAACTCACCCTTCTGATCGGTCTTCCTGCTGTTTCGGGGGATCTTCCGCGTGTCCGACCTCGATCTCGCATCAAGAGAGTCCCAGTGGATGGATCTGGCCCTTGCCGAAGCCACGAAAGGCCGCGGGGCTGTTGAGCCCAATCCAATGGTGGGCGCGGTCATCGTCCGGGACGGCCAGATCATCGGCCGGGGCCATCACGCTCGCTTCGGCGGCCCGCACGCCGAGGTCATGGCCTTCCGCCAGGCCGGGTCCGCCGCACGAGGAGCCACCCTCTATGTGACCCTCGAGCCCTGCTGCCACCACGGCAAGACACCACCTTGCACTGATGCGATCAAACGCGCGGGATTGAATCGAGTTGTGGTTGCCATCCGTGATCCGTTTCCCCAGGTGGACGGCGGGGGAATCGCCACCCTGCGTGAGGCGGGAATCCAGGTCGAGCTGGGCCTGCGTGCCGAGTCCGCCGCCCGGCTCAACGCCCCGTTCCTCAAGCGCGTGCTCACGGGACTGCCCTACGTCACGGCCAAGTGGGCCATGACCCTCGACGGCAAGACGGCCGTGGCCAGCGGCGACAGCCAGTGGATCTCCTCGGCCCGTTCGCGGGCGCTGGTGCACGAGACGCGTGGGCGGATGGATGCCATCCTGGTGGGAATCGGCACGGTGCTGGCCGACGACTGCCAGCTCACGGCCCGTCCGCCTGGGCCTCGCACGGCAGCCCGGATCGTGCTGGACAGCCAGGCCCGACTGCCCCTGGAGAGTCGCCTGGTGCGGACGGCCCGCGAGGTTCCCGTCATCGTCGCCGTGACCGAGGCAGCCCCGCTTGAGCGCCGGCTGGCGTTGGCCGATCGCGGTTGCGAGGTCCTCTGCTTTCCTGCCACGCCGCACGTGCCGATTTCCCCCTTGCTGGCCGAGCTGGGCCGGCGGCAGATGACGAACCTGCTGGTTGAAGGCGGAGGCAAGGTGCTGGGTGCCTTCCTGGATGAGGGTCAGGTCGATGAGGCCGACGTCTTCATCGCCCCGATCCTCGAAGGGGGTGATCATCCCCACACTCCTGCCCGGGGGAAAGGTGTGCTGAAGATGAGCCAGGCGATTCGGCTCGGGCACGTCGCCACCTCCGAGCTGGACGGCGACGTGCGAGTGCAGGGCACGCTGGATCGTCCCTGGCGATCCAGTTTTGAATCCTTGAGTCATTGAGTCCTTAGGCCCTGCATTGTAGTGTAGGTTAAGAAACTATCCGAGAACGGTCGTAACCCCTTGTTTTTCCAGGGAATCGGGACGCCGAAACGGCGTTCTCGGATAGTTTCTAAGGTACGACGCGGCCCAATGACTCAAAGACCGAGGACGAGACCCGTGAAGGAGCGAGCCCACGAGTCAGAGGGAATGAAGCTGGCCCCCAAGCCGGTTGTGGGGCGAGTGAGTCTGTACGTCCGCCAGCTTGAATCGTTTCAACGCCAGGGCTGGACGACGATCTCCAGCAGTCAGCTTGGCGCTCCGCTGTCGATCAAGAATGCCCAGGTGCGCAAGGACCTGGCGTTCTTCGGCCAGTTTGGCCGTTCGGGGGTCGGCTATCGCATCGACGAGCTGACCTCCTCGCTGCGGCAGGTGTTGGGAATCGATCACGACTGGCCGCTGGCGCTCGTGGGCCTGGGAAACCTCGGCCGGGCGCTTTTGCGATATCAGGGCTTCCGCTCCCGCCGGTTCCAGATCGTCGCGGTTTTCGACAATGACCCGCG
>JBMFUH010000043.1:0-3790 GCA_049966735.1 Isosphaeraceae bacterium | reverse complement strand
CCTGACGGTCGAGCCGATCGATGCTTTGCGCGACTCCGTGGCAATCCACAAGATCAGTCTTGGTCTCCTGTGCGTCCCGGCCGACGCGGCCCAAAGGGTGGCCGAGCAGATGGCGGCCAGCGGCATCACGGGCATCCTCAACTTCGCGCCTGTCCCCTTGAGCCTGCCACCCAACATCAACGTGGCGGCCGTGGACCTGAGCGTCCAGCTTGAGCACCTGGCCTACAAGGTCCAGAAGACCCAGAACGGCGTTCTCGGGGGCGGGTAGTCTTTTCGCCAGGTCGAGCGGCCGCTAGAATAGGGACTCCCATTACCCGGTGGTGAAACGGTATCACAACAGGTTTTGGTCCTGTTTTTCCAGGTTCGAATCCTGGCCGGGTAGCTCATTGGACGGGTGGCGAGGGGCTTGGCGGGTCGCTTCGGGACGCATTTCCGGTCAGCGCTCGCCAGTTGGTTCGCGGCCACTAGCCAGCCAGCCGAGGCGGTCCTCTCCCGTTAGGAAGGTTGTCACGCCCCCGTCCCGGCGCGCCAACTGGCGAGCGCTTACCAATTTTTCCGCCAAACCGATCGCGATTCTGTTCATGATTCGTCCTTCCCGGCTTGGGACTCCGTTCTCCAAAGCTCCCCAGCGCCCACACATTACCACGGAATCCCCGGTTTCCGCTATTGACGTTTTCGCGGCCTCATCATAGGCAGCAGAAGCTGACGTACACCCCTCGGAGCTCGCCTGCCGCTCGATGAAGAACCCTGTTGACAGGATCTCCGTACTGTGCTCAGAGTAATGAGTGACGAATTTGAGTCGCCATCCCGGCGCTTTCGGGCTATCATGAAGAGAGTGCCTAGACCTGGTTCTCTCGAGGCTCAGTGACCTTGATCCGTCGGCGTGCCAATCAACTGCTCGTGGCCACGATCCTGACTCTCTACGGTGTCATCACCGTGGGAGGGCCGGCGCTGCATGCGCTTCCCGGTTTCGGCCACGATTTCGCCAAGCTCGCTTCGACACGGAACCATTCGTCACGTACTGCCGACCAGGAAAACGCCGCTCACGATTGCCCGATCTGCCACTTTCATGCCCAGGGGCAGGTCATTGCCGACCCCGACTCCGCTCCCTGCATCGAGGTGGTTCGCATCCGTCCCGTCACGGAACCGCCTCTCGCTTCCCGTCCGGCCGTCGTCCGGCCGACCATTCCTCGCGCTCCCCCGCTCGTCTGACCTCACTTGTGCGCGTCTCCGCGGCGCCGCGATCGCCTGAAGCCGTGTTCCGCACGGCTCGAGCCGCCTGATCTCTTCAGGAGAGAAGTTCGGCCGCGGCGGGAGATCGGGGGCGCGATCACGCCTGCCGACTTCATCCGTGGGAGTCTGCTGCATCGGCGATTGATCCGGGTCCATGACTCCTCGTGAGTCGCGCCTTGTGCTGGTTTCGACCCTCGGGCGCGGTGATCCGGACTTCAGGCCGGATGAGACTTCTCAACCGCTGGAACCGTTCACCTTTTGTCAATCGTTCATTTCATCACTTACTCAAGGTCTGAACTCTTCAGGACACGATCCATGCCCGCGAACCCATCGAGATTTTCCAGCCGCGGATTCACCCTGATCGAGCTTCTGGTGGTCATCGCGATCATCGGCGTTCTCGTCGCCCTTCTGCTTCCAGCGGTGCAATCGGCCCGCGAGGCGGCGCGTCGCGGCCAGTGCACTAACAATCTGAAGCAGATCGGCCTGGCCCTGCACAACTATGAAGAGGCGATGGGAACTTTCCCTCCAGGGTATGTCAGCTCCATCAACATGTCGGTGATCAACCCATGCAACCAGGATCAGGAAATGCAGAACGGAGTTGATCTCGGCACAGGCTGGGCGTGGGGCAGCATGATTCTCCCGCAGTTGGAGCAGCAGAACGTTTATAACTCAATCAACTTCAATCTCTCGGTCGCTTATGCGGCCAATGACACGAGCAGCCTGACCGCGCTGAGTGTTTATCTCTGTCCCTCCGACGACGGGCCCTCGGTCATCCCGGTCTTTGATGATCCACCTGACCCGGCGAACCCCGGCACTTATAACGGCACCCACATCGTTGATACGCTCTCGCGCGGCAACTACGTCGGGATGTGGGGCCTGGGCGAGATCTGTGCCCAGTCGGGCGCCAATGATGCCATGAACAATAACGGTAAGGGGCCGCTGGGCCAGCACGCCGGCATCTTCTACCGCAACAGTGCGACGAGGATCGCCGCCATCACCGACGGCACGAGCAACACCATCCAGGTCGGCGAACGAAGCCATAACCTGAGCTACGTGACCTGGGTGGCCCGCTCGATCAACGGCTGGCTGGGCAAGACGTCCCTGGTCGAGGGAGGAACGGATCAGTTCAATCCCTCGCCCGAGGAGGCCTGGACTCAGATCATGGGCCCTTGCGGTCTGGAGGATGGCAACCGGACGATCAACGATCCCGAAGCCCACGTCGAGGATTACTGGAGCCGCCATCCCGGCGGCGCCAACTTCCTCTTCGCCGACGGTTCGGTTCACTTCCTCAAGTCGTCGATCAACCCGGTCCCCTGGAGGGCCCTGGCGACTCGAGCCCTGGGTGAAGTGATCTCGGCCAATTCCTATTGAAACGCATCAAGACGTCCTTGACGAAAAGGAGAGAACATGCGAAGTCGCATTGCGGATCCTGGCGAGCGGGGCTTCACTCTGATTGAACTGCTCGTCGTGATCGCGATCATTGCCGTGTTGATCGCGCTACTGCTGCCCGCCGTCCAGTCCGCCCGAGAGGCGGCGCGGCGAGCCCAGTGCGTGAACAACCTCAAGCAGATGGGCCTGGCCATGCACGGCTATCATGAGGTCCAGGGCTGCTTTCCCTCGGGCTACGTCATACTGCCCGGGGGGAACGTGTACATGGGGGTCCCCAATCCGCTGACCCGCGACACCGGGCCCGGCTGGGCGTGGGGGGCTCTCCTCTTGCCCTACCTGGAGCAGAGCAACGTTTATGCGTCGTTCAATATCAACCTGCCGTGCTGGCTGCCTGCCAACAGCACGGGGGCCCAGACCTCGCTCAACGTTTTCCTCTGCCCTTCGGTCAGCGAGCCGTCGACAACCTACAACGTCAAGGATCAAGCAGGGAACATCCTGACGACGTTCAGCCGTTCGCACTACGTCGCGAACTCGGGACGGCAGGAGGCGTGGGCCTATGCCGTCGACGACTGGAGCATGCTGTCGGATGGACCGATCTACAGGAATTCACGAACGTCGATGGCCGCCGTCACCGATGGTCTCTCGAACACGGTCTTTGTCGGCGAGCATAGCGCTGTGCTGAGCGACAAGACGTGGGTCGGGGTGGTTCCCGAATCGGTCTGCTGCCCGACCCCGCGGTTCGCATTCTCGTTCTGTGACGTGGCGGCCACGCAGGTGCTTTGCCACAGCGGTCCCAACCCCTGGGAAAACCCCCCCCTGGTTCATCCGCCCAATGCCCGCTTCTGCAAGGTTTGCCAGATGTACTCCGAGCACCCCGGCGGTTGCAACATCCTGATGGGCGACGGCAGCGTTCGGTTCGCCAGCTCGAATATCAGTCAACTGGTCTGGCCCGCGCTGGCGACCCGCGCCGGCGGCGAGATCATCAGCGCCGATCAATATTAAGGCGAGGAGGACAGCGGCCATGGTCCGGATTTCCCAGGCTCGTGGACTTCAGCTTGTCGCGGGACGCTCCTTGCTCGTCGCGCTGTCGCTGCTTGCAGGCTGCGGCAGCGAGCCACAGATCGCCAGCGAGAATCGCGACCTCATGGTCTCTCTGGCCACGGCTGTC
>JBMFUH010000042.1:0-16567 GCA_049966735.1 Isosphaeraceae bacterium | reverse complement strand
GGTCAACCTGAAGCCGGGATCGACACGGAAGGTCGCCTTGCCCGGCGGGCGGTTCGTGTCGTTCGACGGAGTGGCGGCGCGGGTTCGCGGGCGGGAGCTGGTTCTCGCGGGGGGGACGTTCGCGGAGGGCGCGGGCAAGTTCGTCTCACAGGCAAGTCTGGCGGGCACGCTCACCGGCAGCGTCCGGCGGACCACCGAGCGGGGGGCCGGCTGGTTCATCACGCCGGACCACCTGGCCGACGCTCCCTCGATTGCCGGACGCACCCTGGTCGTCGAGCACGGGGACGGCACGTGCCGGTCCTGGACGCTCGATTCGCTGGAATCAACGCCCGCTGGAACCCGCCTGCACGTCCGCGAGGAACCGGGATTCCTGATCGACCCGCGTGACGGCGCCGCGCGGTACTATCAATTTCCGCTGGTCAATGCGCCCGGGCCGCATCGGTTCCGGTTGGGACTGATCGCGCGCTGAGAGAGCTATAGGTTGATCGAATTTAAAAAATTGCCGGAGTCTATACTCGACCCTTGACAACGGCGTTCCTTCGGGTAATTCTAGGGGTTGTCGGTCGTGAAGCATCGTGGTCCATACGTCTTTCCGACCGGCCGAAGCGTCGGCTTCGATCATAAGGCCTCTTCTCTGTTCCGGCCCCGTCGATCCGTAGCGATGCGGATCGGCGGGGTTTTTCCGCTTGTGCGTTGGCGACCGCTTGATTCGAGTGTACCGCGTGGAAGAGCGATCTTGGGAAGGATCGGGGCTTGACTACACGCTGACGCGTGGAGGAAGGCGCTGGAGCCTTCAGCTCGACGTCGATTGTCCGGGGCTGCGCGCCGCCGATCGGCCGGCCGATCAAGTCCTCACGCTGCGTGCCCTGGCTGCTGTCGGCCGGACGGACCTGCTTGCCCTGTCGAGCCGGTCGCTGGTCGGAGTGGAGCGTGTGGCGCGGCGGATCGAGGCCAGGTACGCCCCTCCTGGCTGGAGCGGGTTGCAGGTGCTGGCGAGCTGGTCGCCGACTCAGGAGCTCGACGGCATCGACCTGGAAGTCGAGGCCATGGCCACCTCGGTGGGCGAGCTGAAAGCAGTTGAGGTTCTGGTGTCGAGCCGCCTGGCGGCCCCTGAAGCCTCCACCCAGGAGCCGGGGCACATCCGCGTCCATCCGCGTGACGCGCGTTCGGCCGCCTTGAGCTACGATGGCCGCGAGCCGGCCAGTACGCTGGGGCGGCTGACAACCACGCCGGTTCCGTTGACGCTGGAACCCACGTTCTCACAGGCCATGGCATCTGGGCCGCCGGTCGAATGCGGCGGCCGATACCTGGAGCTGGCTCATCCCCACGACGTGGCCCGGCGCATCATCGAGGGCCAGATGCCGGTCGCGAGCGGAGACCTTTCCATCCGCTACGGCCTGTTCGGGTACGACCTGGAGAAAGGAGTCATCGTGCGTGGGCGGCTGCGCGGGCTCTGGGTCCCGCGAGACATGGCGGACGAGCTTTCTCTCCAGGCGTTTCACGACTTCCTCGAGCTCCCGCCGCCACTGGGCCATTGACCCGTGAGGCGGACGAGTTCAGAGAGGGCCACGATCTTGGCTCCCGTTTGCCGACGCCGACGACGATCGGCCTGGGCCAGCGTCGGCACTTGCGTCGGCGGTCTCCTGGGCGGCGGCGGAGATGGTCACGACGCGTTGCCTGACCCGCTCGCCGTCACGGCCGAAGCGGGATCGGGAACCGCTGCTCCATGACAGTGGTCAAACAGTCCTCGTCAGATCAGGGATGGACGCCGGCCTGCTTGATGTGAGCGCGGAATGCTTGCAGGACGGGATCGATGTCGCCGGCGCCAGAGTGCCCGCGCAACAGGTTCGTCAACTCAAGCGGATCGTTCCGCTCGTCGAACAGCTCCTCGCCGCCGTCTCCCAGGTTGCGGATGTAGACGAATTCATCTTGGGCCAGGGAAACCAGTGCTCCCCGCTCCGCGGGAGACCGGCCCTGGTTGCGATCCATGGGGTTGGGCGAGTCAAGCTCGGAGGCCACCGGATCATCGCCCCTCGTCTCTGCCCTTCCGGTGTCGGTCTTTTCCCAGAACCGCCTCAGTGAGCGGCCGGGAAACGGCGGCTTGATTCCGGGGGTGGCCAGATCGGCGATTGTCGCGGGGAGATCGCGCAGGCTGACGGGGTGGTTGACGACCCCGGTCGACCGGCCGCCGCCGGGCAGGACGATCAAGAGCGGCACTCCGATCTCCGTGCGGTAGAGGCTTTCGCCATGATCGAACAGGCCGTGTTCCCCCAGGCCCTCGCCGTGATCGGCGGTCACGATCACCAGCGTGTTGTCGAGCGCTCCCCGGCGTTTCAGTTCCTCGAACAGGTCGTCCAGTCGTTCGTCCAGATAAGCCAGGCAGTTGTCGTAGGAATCGCGGGCGAGGGTTTTTCCCAGCGCGGAGAGATGTTGTCGGTCGACCTCGAACCAGCCTGTGAGCAGGAAGAGAAAATCCAGCTCGGTCCTCGGTGCCAGGCCGAAGCGGTAGGGAGCACCCGGGGGCAAGACATAAGGCGCGTGGGCGTCGGCGAGATTGAGAAAAGCAAAGAAGGGCCGCCCTGGGGCCGGGCGCCCGGCCAGCCAGTCGAGAAACTCGCGAGTCACGACGCCGGCATCCTTCCGATCGCCGAATGTCAACTGCTGGGCCAACACCTCCCGCGAGAGGAGTGAGGAACCGACCGGTAGGTATTGTCCCAGTGTCCTGACGATCTGCGGGAGGGCCTTGAGGGCAAGGTTGATCAGGTGGACCGTCCGGAGAGCGTCGAACGTCCCCAGGGCATAGTCCTCGTAATGGGTGAAGCCGCGGTTCAGGCCGCTGTCGTACGCGCAGTAAAAGGTGTTGCCCACGAACCCCGCCGTGGCATAACCGCGCGCCCCCAGATACTCGGCCAGCGTGTGAAACCTGTCGGACAGCGGGTGCATCCACTTCACGTTCAGCTCGGAGGGCAAGCGGCCGGTGAAGAACGTCGCGTGCGAGGCCAGGGTCCACGGAGCCGCGGCGCGCGCCTGGTCGAAACGCAGCCCCTGCCGGGCCAGCCGCTCCAGTGTCTTGCTGGTCGGGCGATAGTATCCATGCAGGCTCAGATGGTCGGCTCTCACTGTGTCCAGCACGATCAAGAGCACGTTGGGCGAGCCGGCGGGAGGCGGCGGACGGCTGGATTCGCGCCAGCGTCTGAAGCGGTCGCCGCCCTTGATCGCGGCCCCTTGAACGAGCACGAGCGCGAGCAGGACCGGGAAGCTCCCGGCCAGCCATCGTCGCGTCCTGGCCCCATGCCGCTCGAGCGGGGGGACAACGCAAGCCGCGACTCCCAGCGTGCAGATCAGCCACGCTTCCGAGTAAATCCGCCGCCCCGCCACGAGGAGCATGGGCAGGAGGGTCAGGGCGCAGAGGAGCCGTCGGGAGAGCCATCCGCCGCGGCCTGGCCAAAGTCTCGTGGCCAGCGTGAGAACAAGACCGATCGCCAGAAAGAACGTCAGCTCGACCAGCGGGACCAGCCAGACGAAGTGGCGGGTCATGTTGAAGAGCTGGTTGGTCGGGCTCAGGGCCCGGTAGAGGAACCGCGCGGCCACCTCGAGTTCGCCGGCCGCCAGGCCGCACCAGGCGGAAAGCAGCAGGACGTCCAGCGAGCCGAGCGTGCGACTTCGTCTTTCCATTGGGGCGGAAGTCCGGCTTGTGGGCCAGCGCCAGGTCATCCCCATGTCCAGGTCCAGTCCGAGTTGCCGAGGGGCAGCGGTACCAGCCAGGAGAGCTGGCCGGTGGCCGGGTCGAAGGCGGGCTCGCCGGTGGCCGGCGTGGCGTGCCAGGGACCAAGCTCGCTCAGCCCGGGACAGGTGATCTCGACTTGCAGCGTCACGGGGATCTCGAGTGAGGCCTCCACGCGCAGGCGGTGGACCTTGCCGCCCATGGGCCGCTCCAGCCGATGGGAGACCTTGCCGCAGGGGAAGGTCCGGGCGACGCCGGTCTGGGGCCAGGGAGACGGCAAGATGGGCTGCAAGGTCAACCGACGATCGACGGCGTCGTATTCGAGTCCTCCCACGTCAAGCATGGCGTTGATCAGCATGGCGTGCAATCTCCAGGCGGTGCCGCCGGGATTGGCCACCATCCGGGCTGATTCGGGGCCCCGGCCCGTGGGTCGCAAGACGAGGCCCAGATGTGACATCCGGCTGAGAATCGCCTCGAGCATCGTGATGGCTCGGTTCCAGTAGCGAATCTGCCCCGTTTCCCGGCCAAGCTGGATGAAGTAGCGGACCATCCAGAGTGTGGCCAGGCTGGAGACATCCTGCTGCACGTTGGACAGCGTGCTCCGGCTGGGAGGTTCCGGGTCGTACATGAGTCTGGCCAGGACGTCCGGATCGCCGCTGATCTTGTTGTTGGCCCGCAGGATGGCCTGAGCGGTCTTCACCAGCCGGTCGTTCGAGGCCGGCAGCAAGCGCAAGGGGACGGCCAGCCCCAGCACGCTGACGTCCAGCATGTCCGATCGATCGATGAGGAATTCCGGCTTGGAAGTCCAGAGGTCGCGGAACTTGGAGACCTTCCGGCCCTGGAAGAAGCGGCCCGACTCGGCATCGATCATCCCGGGGGAATCGGTCACGTCGGGCACGGGCTCGCGCAGGATGCTCTCGGTCCACAGCCGGTCCGCCGCGGCTTGCCAGCGTTTCGCGGTCTCTTCCTTGCCCACGAGTACGGCCATTCTGGCCCCGGCGCGGAGGCCCGCGACCACGCAGGCATTCGAATAGAGAAAGGCCCCGAAGATCTGGTCGCCCATGCCGGCGGAGCTGATCAGGCCCAGAGATTGGTCGAGGGCCAGGCCCGGATGTCCGCCCGAATCACCCAGGCAAACCAAGGCGGCTTGCTCGATCATCGGCCAGACGTGGGTGACGAAGTCAAGATCGGCCGTGCCCCGGTAGTATTGCTCCAGGCACCAGGGGATCATTGCCGTCTGGTCCACGGCGGGCGTTTCCCACTCGGGCACGCCGTCGATGGAGTACTTCTGAAACCAGTAGAGGAAGGAATGGTGGGTGATCCGGACCTTGTTCAGCCACTGGAAAACCCCCTTGCTGATATCCGGATGGCCCAACCGCCGCATGACGCCGCCGACCCAGAGGGCGTCGCGGGGCCAGCAATACGCGCTCAGACCGCGTTCCAGGCCGGAAGCGACCGCTCCATGTTCGGCGTCGGCATGGAGAGCGGCCGCCAACGCGGATCGGCGCAGGCTGGCGGTATACGACGCCCGAGGAAACTGCAAATCGGGAATCGACTCGACGAACCGGTCCCACTCCAGGACCGTCGCCTGTTCCACCTGGTTGAGGTCGGTCTGAGGAGAGCGGAACCAGGACAGGGCCGGGCGCAGCCAGTGCTCGAAGGTGCCCCGGTCGCCCATCCAGCCGGTGAAGGCGCCGCTGACCAAAAGGTCGACCGCGATCGGCTGGCCGACGGGCAGGTCGATCCAGCGATAGAGGATGGCCTCGTTGGGCCCGGTCGGCTCGCAATCGACGTCGCCCCGCGGGTCGAGGGCCAGGGCGAACTCGACGGTCGAATCGCGGGCCAGCTTGCGATTGGAATGGCCGTGCCCCCGGTTGGCCGCCAGGAGCGCCCGGTGCTGGTCGTGCCAGGAGAGGCTGATGTCGCCCACGCCGCCGTTGATTTCCGCCTGGACGTAGACGGCGATCATGGCGGACCGAGGTCCGGTCCCCTCGTTGGTGATCCGGAATCGTTTGATGTACTGGCCCGAGGACCGCATGCGGCCGGCATTCAGGGGCAACACATCTCCCATCACCACGAAATCGGTGATCAGGACGCGCACTGGTCCGTGACGCCAGGTCAGCTCGGTGGTGAGGAGATTGGTCCCGCCCGCGTAATTCTGAAACGATTCCCAGGCGGCTCGCTCGACGAACCAGTCGAGCCGGCGGCCGATCGCCAGGCCGCCGACGATGGCCCGGAAATGCGAACGGCTCTGGGGCAGGTCTCCTTCCCTGGGACGGACATTGGCGTGCAGCCCGACGGTGGGGAAGTAGATGTCGTAGGTTGAGCCCCGGGTGTCGATCCGCGCCGTCATCATCCGGTTGCCCACAACCCCTTCGGCCGTGTCTCCCAGAAGATCGGGCGATTCGGTGCGGTCGGGCAAGTTGGGTCGGACAATCGAGTCCTGATAGGTGCTGACGGCCTGCTCGCTCGCGAGATGCTCGGCCACCGAGCGGTAATGGAGCCGGACGCCCACGGCCTGAGGAGGGATCGGGGCATGCCAGAGGCTGTTGCCCGCCTTGTTCTCGATCCAGTAGGCGGGAATTCGGCCCAGGTTGATGTCGTCGGCCAGGACTTCCAGCCAGACCCGCTGGTTGTCCTGGATGGGATGCGTGCCAATCACGGCCGCGGACCACATCCCGGCCCGGATCGGCCCTCCTCCCCGTCCCTTCGCCGCAGTCTCGATCCAGGTTGCGATCATCGCTCAGCTTGCCTCGCGTCGTCCCTCGCGCACACCATTGAAGGTGTCGTCATCCCTCAAGAAGAACCACCGCGATCCGCCAGGGTCGATGGATCGATTGTGTTCCCTTGACCTTCCCGCGCCAAGTGGAGCAAGCTGATTCTCCGCGGTGGCGGATGGCGAATGCCCCTCCCATTCCCGAGAATCCGTCAGGACGGATCTGGTGCGGTCGGTGGATTCCCCACGGCCTTGCCAGGCTTTGAACAGATGAAAAGCCTGCACCGTTTCCGCCCAGCTTGCCGGAGTCCTTTCTCTGATGTACCCATCCTGGAACGCGCGCGCCGTCGGCCTGGTACTCGATGCCCGCGAAACCGTGGAAATTGCCGCCCAGGCGGGTTTCGCGGGGGTCGACCTCCTCGTACGCGACCTCGTGCGATCAGCCGCCCTTCCCCACGAGCTTCGAGCCCGGATGGACGACCTCGGCCTGCGGGGCGGCGCCTGGCCGTTGCCCGTGGACTGGCGCGGCCCCGAGGCTCGGTTCGCCGAGGATCTCCGAAATCTGCCCCGGTATGCGCGGGCGGCTGCCGTTCTCGGTCTTTTCCGGACCGGAACCTGGGTCCTGCCCGAAGCCAGTCCGGAGCTGGCGGAGAGCGCCCAGGAAGCCGACGCCATCGAGCGGACAGCGCGGTTCCACCTCGATCGTCTGGGCAGGATCGCGGCGATTCTCGCCGATCACGGCAGCCGTCTCGGACTGGAAATTCTCGGTCCGGCGAGTGCTCGCGCGGGCCGAACCGCTCCGTTCGTGAGGCGCTACGGGGACCTGGAGCAACGACTTGGCAGGCTCCGGAAGGCACACGCGAACGTCGGGGTGCTGGCCGATGCCTTCCACCTGTTCGCGGCGGGAGAAAACAATGAGGCTAGTCTGGTCTGGGGGGCTGACGCCGTGGTCTGGGTCCATCTGGCCGACGCGGCTCATGGGGACCGCGCTTCGCTTCGGGACCACGAGCGCACGCTACCAGGTGCAACGGGCTGGGGTGATTGCCGCGGGTTGCTCGCACTCTTGCACGAACAAGGTTATGCAGGGCCCGTCACCGCCGAACCCCTGGCTCACCGCGAATCATTGCAAGGCATGAGCGCCCTGGACGCCGCTCGTCAGACACGGGCGGCCCTGCGCTCGATCTGGCCAATTCAGCCGGAGGTTTGACAGACCCGCCGCCCAATCAGACCGCAACCTCTTCGAGCATGGTCTTACCGGTTCGCTGGGGAGCGATTTCCTCGCGGTAAACCGGCACGTCATGGGGAGCTTCGATGCCGATGCGAATCTGATTACGGTCGATCTTGACCACGGTAACGACGATGTTGTCACCGATCACGATTTTCTCGCCTAGCTTCCTGCTCAAGACCAGCATGGGATTCTCCCGGATGTCGTTATGGACAAAGTCGTGACTCGACTAGCTCATTTGCGAACCACTCGCGTACTCCTTCTATAGCAATCCGCGCGCCGTACGATTGTTTTTCTCAGGGCACAAGCCTCAAGTCTTTTTATTTCAGCATGTTGTGGTTCTTGCTCGGGCCGGATTGCCAATCCACTCCTGAACATAAGGATGTCAACCTCTCCACCCCCTTTGCAGGGAAGCCTTGTAACAATGGGAAGTCAGGTTGTCATCACGAAGAAGAATTCCGGCTGGTGAGGCTCAGAAGAGGGCCTCCAGCAGGGCGTCGCGCATGACCTGGGGACTGGGCTCGCGCTCTGACCACAGTCGGATGCCGATCACGCCCTGGTTGACGAGCATTCCCAGGCCGTCGAGGGTGACGCAGCCGCGCGCTTTCGCGTCGCGCAAAAGCTGTGTTTCCAGCGGGTTGGGGATGACGTCGCAGACGATCATGCCGGGTCGGAGCGTTTCCAGGTCCAGTGGCGGGCGAGCCTGCACGTCGGGGCCAAGGCCGACGGGCGTGGCGTTCACCAGCAGCCCGGCATCGACGGGCACTTGATACTTGTCTTCCCAATGGACAAAGAAAGCGCTTGCCTCGGTGCGCTCGCGAATCAGTCGCGCCAGCTCAAAGCCACGCTCGATGGAGCGGTTGACGATCGTGATCTGTGCGGCGCGCGCGAGCGCCAGCTCGATCGCCAACGCACGCGCGGCGCCTCCCGCGCCCAGAACGACGGCGTGCAGACCCTTGACGCCGTGGACGTTGGCCAGCGATTGGAGAAATCCCTTGCCCTCGGTGTTGTCGCCGATCAGTTCTCCATTGTGGTTGATCACGCAGTTGACGGCCCCGATGATCTCCGCGGCCGGGTTGAGCCGATCCAGGTGGGGAATCACGGCCACCTTGTGCGGGATCGTGCAGTTGAACCCCTTCCAGTTCATGGCGCGCGCCCCGCGCACGGCATCGCCAAGCTGGTCGGGGCGAACCTCGACGGTCAGATATCTCCAGTCCAGACCCATCTCGGCGAACGCGGCCTCGATCATCGCCTGGGTCGGGTTCTCGTCAATGGGATATCCCAAGACGCCGACGAGTTCTTGCTTGAAACGGGTTCGACGGGCCATGGCTGGGACTCCTCGAATTCGGGAGTGAACGATTCCGGCCTGTTCAGGAAGAACGGATCTCCATTTTACCAGGTGTCGAGGCGGAGTGGGCGAAAGCCGACGGCATCGGCCGCGACGCAGTAGTACCGGACGCCGCGGACGGCCCCTTGCACGGCCCGGGACCACTGACCTTCGATATGCAGATGACCGTAAACGCAGACCGAGACCCCGGCTCGCTCCAGTCGCGACGGTGCGGCTCCCGGCCGGCCGTACGCGTCGAACGGGGGATAGTGCCAGAGGACGTAGAGCGGCTCATTGGCCTCGGTGCGCAGCCCTTGGGCCTGCTCGAGCGCCCGGTCCAGCTCGCCCAGCTCATGATCGAGGACGGCCCGCATTTCCGGGCTGAGCAATTCGAGTGTCGGAGGGGCCCCTCGGGTGCCGCAGACGATCACGTCGCCGATCTTGATCGCGTCTCCGCCCACCGCGAGAATCGACCTGCGCAGGAGCGGGCGGATCTTGTCGACGCCGTTCCACCAGGTGTCGTGGTTGCCGGCGGAGAGGACCTTCGTGCCCGGCAAGCGATCGAGCCAGGCCAGGTCGGGCTGGATCTCGCGGTGGCTCCGCGCCATCGAGAGGTCGCCGGGCAAAAGCACGAGATCGCCGGGCCCGACGGTCTCGCGCCAGCGGGTCTCGATCCGTTGCGCATGGTCTCGCCAGCGCGCCGCGTACCGCTCACGCCGGTCAGGCCTGGCAAAGGACAGATGAAGGTCGGCGATGGCCCAGACGATCATGGCTGCCGGCGCTACCTTCTGGAGCTGAACCGCCAGTTGGCTCAGCCATTCTGGCCGGGACTCCTCATACGGGCCGGGACTCGGCGTAATCGAGGATGAACGGATTGGACCGCTTCTCCTCGCCGATCGTGGTGACCGGTCCGTGGCCCGAGTACAGCCGGGTGGCGTCGGGCAGGGTCAACAGCTTGGCGAAGATGCCCGACATGAGCTGGTTGTAGTCGCCGCCCAGGTCGGTCCGGCCAATCGCGCCGGCGAACAGCACGTCGCCGCCGAAGACGAACGGAGGATCGTAAAACGTGCAGACGTAGACGACCGAGCCGGGACTGTGGCCGGGGACCTCGCGGACCTCGAACGTGAATCCGGCGATCTCGATGCGCTCGCCGTCGTCGACCAGCCGGTCGGGCGGCGGGCTGGTGATCGGGATGCCGAACGGGCCGCTCAGGTTGAGTTCCGGGTCGGCCAGCGCGGCGACCTCGTTGCGGCCGATGATCAGCGGAGCGTGGGGGAAGGCCTCTTTCATGGCCGCGTTTCCCGCGATGTGATCGACATGCCCGTGGGTGACGAGGATCGCCGCCAGCGAACGCGTCTCGGACTCAAGCACCTGGAGTAGCGCGCGGGTGTCGAAACCGGGGTCGATCACCGCCGCGTCGGTTCGGCCCTCCTGCCAGATGAGATACGAATTCTGGCCGAAAGGGGCCGATTCGATGACCCTGATCGTATAGTTTGATGCACCCACCCGTCGTCCTTTCACATCGGGAAAACCTGATCATAGCGGCCCCGGCGAAAAAACGCGAGACTTCGCCTTGGCGTACGAATTGCGTGTTAGAATAATAGAGAATCGGCTCTCGCGGAGGCCGATCGCGTCGCGCAACGGGCTGTGGACGACCGTGAGTGTGAGCGAGGCAATTCGGGTGTAGTCTGCGTGTTAGGCAGGCTCTACCATCCGAACCGATCCACGTCCGCGCACTCATAATTCGGTGGCATTGTTCCAACCAGAGGGCAAGGTCCATGCGTACAGAGAGGTGGAGACCGCTTCTGGAACTCCCGTTTCGACCGCTCGCGACCCGGGCGGGCATGGCGCTCTTGCTCGTGAGCGGCACGATGTTCGCGGTCTCCGTCCTGGCGGGGGGTGCTGGAAAACTGGAGTCGAAATCGGGCCCCGTCAACCAGACCAAGAAGCCCCCCTCCGCTGCCGTGCGGGCCTCTCGGTCCAAGGTTGTTGTCCCGCTGACGCCCGCCACGATGATGGCCAAGGACCGGCGCGTGGCGCTGACCACGGCTGAGACCCGATCGCACTCCACGCTCAAGCCGGACTCGAGCACGCAAGCCAGAATCACCATTACGCCCGCCCTCAAACCGATCCAGGAAGATCCGGTCGCGCGGGCGATCCGCATAATCAAGCAATGCCGGTTGAAGTATGCCAGCGTGAACGATTATTGCTGCACGTTTTACAAGCGAGAGCGGATCGACGGGCAGATGACCCCGCTCTTCGTCATGTCGATGAAGGCCCGAAGCACGCCTCGCAGCATCTACTTCAAGTTCGAGTCGCCCTGCAAGGGCCGTGAGGCAATCTACGTGGAAGGGCGGAACGAGGGCAAGATCCTGGCGCACGACGTGGGGTTGACCCGGTTTCTGACCGGGACGCTGGAGCTTGAACCCACCTCGGCGCGAGCGATGGAGAACAATCGCCATCCGATCACCGAAGCCGGCATCGGCACCCTCATCGACACGCTCTATCGCCGCTGGAAGGCCGAGCTCCGACCGGAGGAGTCGCTGGTCCTCTTCGATCCCGACATGACGATCGGCTCGCGCCGCTGCCTCATGATCGAAGCGGTCCATCCCCGTCGCCAGCCTGGTTTCGTGTTTCACAAGGTTCGTCTGTTCATCGACAGCGAGCATTGTCTGCCCATACGCTTCGAGGGGTACGACTGGCCCCGCGAAGAGGGCGGTCCAGCCCCACTGGTCGAGGAATACTCCTACATCAACCTCAAGCTCAACGTTGGGCTCGACGATTCCGACTTCGACCCCGCCAACCGCCAGTACGCCTTCGGCCGATTCTGACACCTTGTCTTCCCCGCCTTCACTGTCCACATGGCCACAACGCGGGGAGCATTCTTCCCAGGAGTGTGTTGGGAGTCGACCAGTATGACCAGACGGCGCGCGACCGCGCCGTCGACGAGGACGATCAGGTCGAGCGCTCGGTTGACCCGGACTCAGTGACCGCCTTAGAATGCTTCCGCACGCTGACGGCCTCGGTTTTCGCCAGCGTTCGATGTTTCGCTTTCAGACCATTCATGGCCATCACCTACTACAAGCGGCTCCGGATGGAGGTCGACCTCGACGCTCCGATCGCGACCCCGTCCTTGCCCAGTCGCTTCGGGTGGGTTCCCTGGGACGAGAGCCTGTTGGACGACCATGCCGAGGTCAAGTTTCAGAGCTTTCAAGGTGAGCTGGACGCATTCGTCTTCCCTTGCCTGGGCGACCGCTTCGGCTGCCAGCGCCTGATGCGGGAGATCCGCCGCAAGCCCGGCTTCCTTCCTTACGCCACCTGGCTGATCGCCTGTCCGGAGGGCTATGTCGGCACCGTGCAGGGGGTGATGGATTACGGCCCCATCGGCGCGATCCAGAACGTGGGGGTGATCCCGGCCTACCGCGGCATCGGCCTGGGCAGAGCCCTGGTCCACCGGGCGCTCATGGGATTTCAGCAGGCTGGACTCCACAAGGCCTACCTGGAAGTCACCGCCGAGAATAACGCCGCGGTCCAGCTTTACCGCAGCCTCGGCTTCCGCCGGGCCAAGACGCTCTACAAGGCCGTGGATGGGTGAATAGTGGGTGGCGGGCGGTGTTCGGGAACGCGACACAAGGGAAGTAGCCGACCGGAGCACTTCTCTGGTATGCTTCTACTCTCGATGGATCTCACTGCGTCCGCAACGGAGGCTGGAGGGGGCGAGGGCCAGGCTCATCCGCCCACTGCCCGCCGCCCACTGCCCACTACTCACCGCCCACTGCCCACTTCCGAGGTACCAAAGTGACCGTTTCCCAGCCCGCCAGGATCGAGCAGCACGAGTATCCCAACGGACTGGTACTCGTCGGCGAAGTCATGCCCGGGGTCCAGTCGGCGGCCTTCACGCTCTTGATCCCGGCGGGAGCAGCGTACGAGGTCGCCGATGGCGTCAACGTCGGCGGCGGCGCGGCGTCCATGGTCGCCGAGTGGATCATCCGGGGCGCAGGCTCCCGGGACAGCCGCACCTTGCTCTCGGCGCTGGACAACCTGGGAGTCAGTCACGCGGAGAGCGCCCAGACCTTGCACACGAGCATGTCCGCCGCGACCCTGAGCCGCAACCTCGAGCCGGCGCTGGAGATCTTCGCCGACACGGTCCTGCGCCCTCATTGCGACGACAAGGAAATCGAGCCGATCCGGGCCCTTTGCCTCCAGAATCTGCGCAGTCTGGAAGACGACCCCGGATCCAAGGTGATCTACGAGCTCCGCCGCCGGCATTTTCCCGACCCCTGGGGCCGTCCGTCGCCGGGCACGGCGGAGGAAGTTTCCCGGCTCACCGGCGCGGATCTCCGGGCCTTTCATCGAGCGACTTTCCGGCCGGGCGGAACGATTCTCGGCGTGGCGGGCGCCATCGACTGGCCCCGGCTCAAGGACACCGTCGGCCGTCTCTTCGGCGACTGGAAGCCCCAGGCCGACCCGCACTTGCGCGAACGGCCCGCCGGTCCAACCCGCGACCACATCCTCCGCGAGACCCAGCAGATTCAGATCGCGTTGGCCTTGCCGGCCGCCACGGTGATCAGCCCCGACTATTATCGCGCCCGCGCCGCCGTGGCCATCCTGGGCGGATATTCCTCCGCCCGGCTCTTCACCGAGGTCCGCGAAAAGCGCGGGCTGTGCTACTCGGTGTACGCCAGCTACGAGAGCCAGCGGGAACGTGCCGCGCTGCTTTGCCATGCCGGCACGTCCACCGACCGGGCCCAGGAAACCCTGGATGTGATGCTGGCCGAATTGCGGCGGCTGGGCCGCGAGGGAATCGCCCTGGACGAGCTGGAAACGATGCGGGCAGGGCTCAAGAGCTCGTTGATCATGGCCCAGGAGTCGAGCATGAGCCGCTCCGCCGCGCTGGCCTCCGACTGGTATTTCCTGCACCGGGTGCGCCCGCTCGAGGAAATTTCCGCCGAGCTCGACGTCTTGACGCCTGTATCGGTCTCGGAATACGCATTGAACTTCGCGGACCCGACCGAGCTGACGATTCTCACGCTGGGCCCCACCGCGCTGCGGGTGGCCGACTAGGCTTGCACCGGCCGGAGTGTCCCGGCGATGATGGAATTGGGTTCCGCTTGTCTCCTCTCCCGGGTCGATCCATGACTTTTCAACACACGACGCTCTCGAACGGTCTTGAGGTCATTGCCGAGATCAACGATCAGGCCCATTCGGTGGCCGCCGGCTTCTTCGTCAAGACGGGAAGCCGCGACGAGACGAGCGATCTTGCCGGCGTCTCGCACTTCCTCGAACACATGACGTTCAAGGGAACGCCCCGCCGCGACGCTTTGACAGTGAACCGCGACTTCGACAAGGTCGGCGCCAAGCACAACGCCCAGACGTCCGAGGAAGACACCTTCTATCACGTCACCTGCCTGCCCGAATACCTGCCGCCCGCCTTCGACGTCCTGGCCGACATCCTCCGGCCCACGCTCCGCGAGGACGACTTCGAGACCGAGAAAAAGGTGATCATCGAGGAAATCCGGATGTACCTGGATAACCCGATGTCGGTCGCCTACGAGGCCGCCAAGACCACGCATTTCGGCAAGCATCCGCTGGGCAACAGCATTCTCGGCACGGTCGAATCGATCGCGGCGCTGAAGCTGGACCAGATGCGCGAATACTTCGCGCGGCGGTACAGTCCGGCCAACATCGTGCTCGGCTTCGCGGGCAAGGCCGACTGGAGCCAGCTCGTCAACCTGGCCCAGCGGCACTGCGGCCACTGGCAAGGAGGGCCGGCGACGCGGCAGGCCGTGCCGGCGCACGGAACCCGCGCCTGCCGGCAGATCCTCCGCGAGGAAGACCAGCAGCAGACGGTCGTCGGCGTCTGCGACGCCCCTCCCCTGGAAACCGAAGACCGCTACGCGGCGCACCTGCTCGCCACAATCCTGGGCGATCATACCGGCTCGCGGCTCTATTGGACCTTGATCGACCCCGGATTAGCCGACGGCGCCGAGCTGTCGTACCAGGACTATAACCAGGCCGGCACGTTCTTCACCTTCCTGAGCTGCGAGCCCGAGGAGACCCAGGAGAACCTGGTCCGGATCGCCGAGGTCTACCGCGCGGTCATGTCCAGCGGCGTCACCGACGAGGAGCTGACCCAGGCCAAGAACAAGGTCATGGCCCGCTCGGTCCTCCGCAGCGAGCGTCCCATGGGCCGGCTGGCCTCGCTGGGCTTCCACTGGATGTACCGCCGCGCCTACCTGACCCTCGAAGACGAGCTGGAAGCCTTCTCCAAGGTCAGCCTGGCCGACATCCGCCGCCTGCTCCGCGACTATCCCCTCTGGCCGCTCACCATCGTCTCCGTCGGCCCGACCACCGACATCCAGCCGGTGAAGTGATGCCCATACCGCGCAACCAGCGCCCGGATCCAAACTCCGTCGTCAGTTCTGGTCGCCGGAATACGCTTCCACCGAGTTCCCGCTCACGTCCTGGGAATTGTCTCGAGCGGAGACCGGGGCGGGGATCGAGCGTCCGCCGGGATGGGCCCGTCCAGCGCGGGTGATTTCAGCGGCCTCCTGATACGTCTGGTAGTCGGTGTTGACCGACCAGAGCCGGTGGTGATTGTCGTCTAACAGGTTGTTGGCGGCGAGCATACCCATCAAGAGACTGTGGTCCTGGTTGTTGTACTTGAACGAGCCGCCCCGACCGATCAGGGTGAGACCTTCGAGGCGGTCCAGATAGGCGATGACCCGGGAAAGGCTCGCTCGGTAGCCAGCGCGGTAGACCGGATACGACTGGTGCACGCGTACGATCTTACCGTCGAGAATCGCGGCCGAGCCAATCAAGCCGGTCGAGCGCATCTCGCGAGCGGCCTGACCGAGCAGATACGCCTCGGATTCGGTCCAGAGCGGGTCTTCGTCGTCGCACCAGTATTCCAGCGCGAGAATGGACGTGGGGCTGGCGCCGTACAACTCGGGCACCCAATTGCGGAAGTTGGTCACTCGGCCGGTGCGCAGCCCCGGCGAATGTACATAGAGCCACTGGTCGGGGAACAGGTCCCGCGCGTTCACGTTCAGGTAGACGAGGATCGTGTTGCGGAACCGCAACTGGTCGACCGCTTCCGCGACGAGGCTTGGCAGTGAACCGAGAGCCCGGACGAGTTGGGTCAGGGGCATGGTGGAGATGACATGGTCGAAGCGGCGGGTCTCGCCGCTGGCGAAGTGCAGACCGCGGACAACGCCACGATCGTGGACCAGGCCGCGGACTGGCCGACAGGTCTCGACACGGCCGCCTCGCACGCGGATGCGCGCGGCCAGCCGTTCGTACACCAGGCCCGAGCCACCGGCCGGATAGGCAAAGCGGTCGACAAGCGTCGCGTGCCTGCCGCCGCCGAGTCCCAGCGCCGAGCAGATCGCCGCGGCCAGGGAAAACTTCTTGATCCGCTGAGCGGCGAAATCGGCGTCGAGATCCCGACAGGAGATGCCCCAGAGTTTTTCGCTATAGGACTGGAAGAAGATCTCGAAGAGGCGGCGACCGAAGCGCTTGACGACCCAGCCCTCGAACGTCCCCTCGAGCGGGTCCGACACGCGCGGAGCGACC
>JBMFUH010000041.1:0-16693 GCA_049966735.1 Isosphaeraceae bacterium | reverse complement strand
GAGGCCCTCTTGACCTGATTCCGGAACGCGGCGCGAAAACAAGACGCTCGATCGTCTTCCCCCCGATTGGAGTCTCGATGGGCTCGATGATGGACGGATTCGCGAGGAAAAAATTCAGTTCCAGGGAAAAATTTTCTTGGAGCTGGCAAGCGATCCTAAGTGAAGAAGAGATCACGCGCCGCTAGTGCCATAGCGACGTCGCAACTGGCGCCAGGGCTGGTTTGCGGGCAGAATCCACTTGGCTCTGCTCGTCCAACCCGTGTATCTTGCGTTCGTCTGAACGAGGGTGCTGCCGGAGTTACCGGTAAGCGATTCGGCATCCGAGGAGCATTGCCAAGATGCCTCATTCGTCCCGAATCGACCGTGTCCGAGGGTGCCTGCTGGGAATGGCCGTCGGCGATGCGCTGGGCGCTCCGCTGGAGGGACTGACGAGCCAGCAGATCACGACGCACTACGGTCGAATCACGAACTATGTTGACGGCGTGAAAGCCTGGAAGCGCAAGCCCTATCGCTGGCGATTACGGGGGCTGTACTCGGACGACACGCAGCAGGCCCTGGCCCTCTGCGACGTCCTGCTCGATTCGCAACGAATGGACCCCGACCGCCTGGCCGAGATTTACCTGGCACTGGCGACGCCCAAAGGGTCGTTCCTCGGCGCCCATCGTGGAGCCGGGCGGAGCTTCCGCCAGGTTCTCACCCAGTTGGAGCGTGGGGTTCCACCTCGTTGGAGCGGGCAGAAGACGGCGGGCATCGGCGCCGCCATGAGGATCGCGCCTGTCCCCCTCTACCACGGCGACGACCGGGACGCCATCTTCGATTCGGTGATGTCATCCAGCATCATGACCCACCGCGACATCCGCAGCATCAGCGGAGCGCTGGTGGTTGCCCATGCGATTCGCCACCTCCTGGCGGGCAAACCGCGCCAGCCCAGTCTCCTGTTCCGGATCGCCGCTGACGTGGCGCTCGACGAGCGCCGTATCGTCCCGGAATACGGCGACGTGGTCATCTCAACCGACCTCCACGCGATGGCCCTGCCGCGTGCGGTGGCCCACGTGGAATCGGTGCTTGAATTGCCCCGGCCGCGGGTTCATGCGGCCTTGATCGAGGAAGCCAACCGCCGCGGCGCCTTCCCTTCGTGCAAGGGGGCAACCATGGGCTTTCCCCCCGCTTGTATTCCCACCTGCCTGTATTACCTGCTTACCACCGACAGCTTCGAGGAAGCTGTCACGGACATCGTCAACCTGGGCGGTGATACCGACACCGCCGGGGCCATCCTGGGCGCCCTGGCCGGCGCCTCTTACGGCATCGAGGGAATTCCCCGCCGCTGGCTCGACGGTCTTCAGAATCGAGAAGGCATCGAGGCCAGGGCGCAAGCACTGGCGCACCGCTCGACAGCCGGGCTGGAGATTCCCGACCTGGTCACCACCGAGCACGAACTGAGCCGCAAGGAAATGGAGCACCTGGAACGCTTCGCCTCACTCGCCCGCAACGGCGGCGACTGCGGTGCCAACCGGGTGTTGTGAACGCGCTCCCGACACGCTGAGCTTCTCCGCACTCCTGCATCCGCCGCGGCTGCAACTGGCCAGCCGGCAATGGACACTCCCTGCTTGCCGCACTGCTCGCGCTCTTTTCCAGTGAATGGTTTTGGAGTAGACTTACTTCGACCTGGCGACATTGCCGCGGGACCTTTCACGAGTCGCGGCAATGTCCCTGAGTTTCGGCGCTTGAGCGATTTCTTTTCGCGTGGGTCCTTGACCTCGGCCCCTGGGGAGGCCGTCCCCTCATGAGTCGGAGTAGCGGCGACCTGACCCGCCGGAAGCTCAACGAAGCCGAAGGATACCTCGATCTCGGCCTTCCCCGTCACGCACTTCAAATTCTCGAGTCTCGATCCGATTGGCCGAGCCTGAACTTTGAAGCTTGCCTGATCAAGGGCGAGTCTCTGCGCCGGCTGGAGCAGTTTCGAGACGCCATCGGACCGCTCGAGACGGCAGCCAGCCTTCGCCCCGGTGATACCCGGGTCGCGCTGGCCCTGGGCTGGTGCTACAAGCGCACCAGCCGCCTTGCCCAGGCCATCGACTCACTCGAGCGCGCCCGACGTCATCATCCCGACAACCCGTTGCTCCATTACAACCTTGCGTGCTACTGGAGCCTGGCAGGAAACGCGACCCGCGCGCTGGGCGAACTTCACGCCGCGCTGCGGCTCGATCCCGACCTGCGCGCCCGCCTCGCCGACGAGCCCGACTTCCGTCAGCTCCGGGGAAATCCTGATTTCGATCAGCTTGCGCTGGGTTCAGCCCCCCGGACCTGATCTGGAGCCTGTTTCGCGACGGCCTTTCGAGCGGTTTTCACGTCGCTGGCTCCCCGTAGGACCCGCTGTGCGAACCGATGGCCGGGGCATCTGGTCCGCAACGGACCTTACGATACTGTAGGATGGACATTCTGGTCCGTCGCGGTCGGACAGAAATGTCCGACTGCTGCTCCAGTTCCAGGGGGGATACCCACCCCTGGCTATGAACCGCGGCCCCTCGGGGGCGAAGGAGGAGAAGATTCCCGGCGACTTCGTCTCACGGTGGTGCTGAGCGAGAGCTGTCTACGCAAGCCCTCCCGACTGTCAGGGGCCAGAGCCCGGCCACATTCCGCCAAGTGCTGAGGGCGGCTTTCACTCTGATCGACGTTGATCAGCAGGCGCATGCCCTTAACGGTATACCACTGATGTCCTTGTTCAGGATTCGTCGAGAACTCTCTGTGTAATCTCGCGTTCGCAGAGCTTGCACCACTTCCAGCGCTTGGCACCGACAAGCTCGTCAAGATGCTTGTGAGCGATCCGAACGCTCTTGAACCAGATCTTGGTTTCGCCGTCGCCAATTTTCTCAAGCTTCGGGCAGCGAGCGAAGTGAAGGAGGTTGGTGGTGTTGGAGGGTTGGGCCTTGCTCTTGGCAACCGTGAGGGTACCGTGAAAAATGAAACCAATTGCTTCCAGCCGTGTTTCGCAAAAGTCCTCGGACGACTCGAGAGGACGAATCCCGGTCTGTTCCTGGATCTGCATGAAAGGGTTCCCTTGACATCGAGATTTCACCGTCATTCATCAACTGTAACTTAACCAAATTCGATCGAAAACGCAAGACGGAGCGACCGCGCTGGAGGTTCTCGCGCCGTGGAGAGTGGACAGACGTTCGGCGACGCGGCACGAGGCGCTGTCGAGCCTTATGTGCCTGGAAACCCCTGGCGATCCGCCCTTGCTGAATCTCTTGAAAACGATGAGTCAGCCCTCTTTCCTTTTTTTGAAAGCCCTGATCCCTTGCTGCGAGAAACCGTAGGCCACCTGCGAGACCTCCCGCGCTACCGGCAGATCTTGACCACGCTGGTCCGCTATGGCTACCACGACGTGGTCGCCGCGCTCCACCTGGAAGGTATCGTTCGGCCGATCGAGCGCGTCGCCTTGCGCGGCGACTTGACACCCCAAGACCGCCCCCACCGGTTGAGACTCGTCTGCGAGGATCTGGGGCCAACCTTCGTCAAGCTGGGGCAGGTGCTCAGCAGCAGGCCCGACATCATCCCCGAAGCCTACACCATCGAGCTGGCCTCGCTGCGCGACGACGTCCGGCCGTTTCCCTTCAGCAAAGTCGAGAAAATCCTCACCGAGGATTACCGCCGGCCGTTGGAGGAGATCTTCCTCTCCCTTGACCCCACCCCGGTGGCTTCCGCCTCCATCTCCCAGGTTCACAAAGCCGTCCTCCGCGACGGCCGCACGATCGCGCTGAAGATTCGCCGCCCCGACATCACCAAGATCGTCCAGGCCGACCTCGACATCCTCAAGAACCTGGCCCATCTCGCCGAGCGCAGGCTCACCTTCCTGGCGCCTTACAAACCGCTGGCCCTGGCCCGGGAATTCGAGCGCAGCCTGAAGCGCGAACTCGACTTCACCATCGAGCGTCGGACCATGCAACGCTGCCAGGGCCAGTTCGCCGACGACCCCACCGCCCATATCCCCTACACGGTCGATGCCTTTTCCACTCCACGCGTGATCGCCATGGAGTTCATCGACGGGGTGGGCGTCGATGACCTGGAGGGCATTCGCGCGCTGGGCGTCCAGCCGGCCGACGTGGCCGTCACCGGAGCACGCATCCTGCTCAAGCAGATCTTCGTCCACGGCTTTTTCCACGCCGATCCTCACCCGGGAAACCTCCGCGTCCTGTCCGGCGGAGTCGTCGCACCGCTTGATTACGGCATGTTCGGCCAGCTCGACAGCAAGACGCGTGAGCGCATCGCCGACCTCTTGACCGGGCTGATCGCCCAGGACCCCGACCGTGTGCTCCGGGCCCTCGACGCGCTCGACATCCGGGGCGACCAGGTTGACCCCAAGGCCCTGCGCCGCGACGTCAGCGAGCTGGTCCATACCTACTCCGAGCTGACCCTCGACCGGATCAACCTGGGTCTGCTGCTCAAGGAGTTGATCGCCTTCATCCGCACACATCAGCTTCACATTCCGCCGGACCTCGTCCTTCTCATCCGCTCGCTGGTGACGATCGAGAGCGTGGGCCGCCATCTCGATCCTCATTTTGACATCGCCGGCCAGCTCGAGCCGTTTCTCCGCGAGCTGACCTTCCGCCGCTTCCATCCCCTGCGCCTGCTCAACCAGACGACCCGGACCGTGGAAGATCTCCAGCGGATCGCCACCCTCTTGCCCGATCTCCTCAGCCAGTCGCTCGATTCGATCAAGCGGGGCGAACTCAACGTCCGCTTCGACCTCCAGGGCTTCGAGCGCCTGGTCCGGCAACTGACCCGCGCCAGCAACACGCTGGCCGTCGGCATCGTGATTGCCGGTCTGCTGGTCGCCTCGTCACTCATGATCCGCGCTGGCGCCACGTCGCTGGCCTATTCCGGATTCGCCGCGGGAACGATCCTTAGCCTCTGGTTGGTCTGGAACATGTCGCGAAGTTGAGGAGACAAGACATGGCGAATCTCGAGGGACTCTCGGCCCGTATCGACGTCTCGATCCAGGATGCGCGAGTCACGTTCACGGGCGGTCAGATGGAGATTCACGTCCCTCGAATTCAGGTGGCCATCCCCCGGGAAGACTGCACCGAGGCCACGCGACGGCTGATGCCCGAAAGCATCGTCTTTCCCACCATGGAGTTCGGGCTGGGCCAGCGGATCACCGGCCGCGTGACCAATATCCATGCAATCAATCTGCGATATGAGGGCAACGAGGTCCATTTTCAGGCCCGCCCGGGCTATCGCGTCCAGCTCGACCAGAAGCTGCCCGGCCTGGGCTGGCGGAAGGTCGCGGCGATCAGCGGCAAGGTTGCCGTTCCCGGCCTGATCCGTCTGTCTCTGGACAACCCGGGCGCGGCCTTGCCGGCGGTGCGCATCGCCTATGAGATCGCTCCCGGCGTTCCCGACGTCCTCAACATCCCCGACTGGGCCGAGACGACCTTCCGGCCCGATGGCAAGAACCTCCGAGACCTGATCCGCGAGATCCTCACGCGCCGGGAGATGATCGAGCCGTTCAGCCGCTTTGCCGGTGATCCCGCGCTAGAACACGTGCGAATCCAGGATCTTTCCATGTCCACCGACGCCACTTTCGTCCGCCTTGATTTCGCCGTGGTCGCCCAGGTGGAGCATTAGCCGTTCGGGGGAGGCAAAGCCCGAGGGCTGACATGACGGTCGAGTACAGAGTCTACGGCAGGTGGAGCATCAGCCGTTCGGGGGAGGCAAAGCCCCACGCTGACGAGATCCGCCGGGGAGAGATCGAGAAACCGGGAGAGGAGCAGGTCACGGCCCCAGTCCTCGTTTTCGATGGCGTCGAGCGGGGGAAGGCTGGAAGGATCAACTCCCAGCCTTTTCGTGAGGAGGACGTACGCCTCGGCGACCCCCAGATCAACGATTGAAATCAGCCGATCCATGTGGACGCGCCAGAACGTGCGCTGGAGGTTGTGACCACGATGGGCGCCAGTTGCCAGACACCGTCGCCACGATGCACCCACCGGTAACCGGGCGGAGCGGTCCAGATTCCCTGATCTTCGCCGCCCATGTAGGCTCGTCTCCGCTCTTCCGCCTGGACGCTGGCTTCCTCCGCGCCGGCGACCATGTAAATGAACAGGGCGAGGGCGACGTGCAACAGGTTCCCACTAAAGAGCCCGATGACGCCGAAGATAACCGCCAAGGCCCGGCCGATCGTCGCCGCGACCGATGTGGCCTGAGCCCGACCCAGCCAGCCACTCAAGAGGGCTCGCAGCACTCGCCCGCCGTCCATCGGGAACGCCGGAATGAGGTTGAAGAGGCCCAGCGCCAGGTTCCCTAGGAAGAGAGCAGCCACAAAATGTCCCAGCGCCATCACGGGAACCATGTCGATCAGACCGATGAACTGCAGACCTAGGATCACCGCGATGATGGCGAAATTCACGGCTGGACCAGCCAGGGCAATCAAGAGTTCGGCCCCGGGCGCCCTGGGCATCCGCTTGAGTCGAGCCACGCCGCCGATCGGGTAAAGCGTGATATCAACCGTGTCGATTCCGAACCGCCGCGCTGTGAGTGCGTGTCCATATTCATGGAGCATCACGCAACCAAAGAGCGCCAGCTTCTCCGGCAGGGTAAACTCCGGAAACACGAAGGGCAGCAAGACGATCAGGAAGGTCGGGTGTAGGTACAGATCAATGCCCGCGACCCGTCCGAGTTTCCAAGACATGCGCATCGGCTGAGTTGTTCCTTTCCAGGATCGAGTCGGGAAACCCCCGGCTCCTATCTCATTGTACTTCGTCTGGCAAAACAGGAAAGTTCGACCAAATCCGTTGGGTGTAAGACGCGGTTCGCGCCGATCGAGGCTGGTGGTAGCATGTCAAGCCGAGTTTCCCAATTTTCCAAACTTCCCCAGGTCCAAGGAGGGACAAATCATGCCGTTCCGGAGGTCACCGTCGACCGATCACGCTGGGGTTGAGCGGGTGGCTCATCTCACGAAGACAGGTGGCTGGCCCGGTCTAACCGTTCAAGATCCACGTCCATCGATTGTGCTGAGAGATGAAATCAAAGATTCTCTTCACTTATTTGCCCACGATGTACTGCTGGACGCGATTAGCGCCGCGAGCGAAGAATTTCCGGTGGTCATTTCCACGCACAATCCCGAGATTCTCAGCCACGCATCGGCCAGCGGTGAGCGCATCCGCATCGTGCAGTGGAACGAGGGCACCAGCCGCATTCACCACCTTAGCAAGACCGTGATCTCGAACCTCAAGCCACCGCAGACTGTCGGTCGTCTTCTTCGCTCCAATGCTCTCTGGACGGAAGACGAGCCGTCCGAAGCCCTTGGGGACGCCAGTTTCTTTGATGCGTGGTAAACACAGAACCCGCCGCGTGATCGTGCCCATCGTGGAAGGCCACGGAGAAGTCCGTGCTGTCCCAATCCTGCTTCGTCGTTGGCTGCGCCACCGCAACTTCCATCGCTATCTCGATGTCCACCTGGACGGCCCGGTTCGCGCTTCCGGCAAGGGAGCACTTAAAGTGCCTCATAACGCTGACGAGGAATTGGGAATTGAGCACTACGTGGAGATCGCGCTTCCGCGTCGACCGGACGCAATCATCGTGATCCTCGATATCGACGACGACGCCCCCGAAATCTTGGGACCCCAATTGCTCCGTCGTGCCCGTGCGAACGTACCGGTCGATTTCCCGCTCTGTGTGGTCTTGGCCAGACGCGAATACGAAGCCGGGTTTCTTTCCACGTTCCCTTGCTCGCGATTCCGCGCCGGTCTCGAGGCCCTGGGCTTCGAACTGAGCCGTCGCTCGCTTCCCCGTGGTATCGATGTCGAGGCGATCTCTGACTGCATAGGGATACGTGGCCAGACTGATCGGGATCAACTAGCGTTGGGGAGAGCCGCTTGCGAAAGAGTGTGCAAGTGAGCGGATCGCTGCGAATACCGCACCCCACACCGGCTCCTGCAGGATTGAAACGTTCGCCTTGCCTGTCATCACCACACCCGGGCGTCGGCCTATGGCTCACCGATGACGTAGAGATCGCTGATTTCCAGCGTGCACTCGCCGGCGCGGGGGTTCATCCCGACGCTGAGGTGCCGGACCCTGGCAGGATCGAGGTGGCCGTCCGGGTCGGGTGCGTTCGCCGTGCTGGGGACCAGATCCCGGAAGGAGACGCGGGCCACGTGCCACTGACCATCGGCCGGAATGACTGGGTCGGGCGTCATGTACACGATGTTCGACTTCACGTCTCCTTCCCAGACGAGAATCCGCGCCTGCGCCCGGGCCGAGCAACGCCCGCGCACGATCAGGCCGCTCGACCGGTTCAGGTGCACAGCTTCCGGCAGGAGTAACTTGGGATAAACCCAACGGTCGCCCCCCTGCCCTTTGGCGACCCGGAGCCGCCAGGCGGCATCGCCGGTCGAATCCAACGTCACGGTCTGATGCGCGCTGTGGTTCGGCGTCCAGCGCTTGATTTCGCCGATGGGCAAGGCGAGCGGGCGAACCGCATGGGCCAGCGTCTGCTTGAGGTCGGGCTCGCCCAGGAGGACGATCGCCAGCTTGTCCTGGACGACCGAGCCATCGCGCGCGGTCAGCCGCAAGCTCAGCCGGCCTTGCCGCGAGAGCATCGCGCCGGCGTCGACGGTCCATTCGGCCACGCTTGAGGATCGTGCCGCCAACGTCAGTGGCTGCTCCAGCTCTGGCGCTTGCGCTCCGAGAGATTCAAACGTCAACCCGACCGTCGTCGTGCAACGCTTGTCCCCCAGGTTCCAGACCTCGAACGCCAGAGGCAGCGACCCGGCCGGCTGCTCCTTGATCCGGTAGCCCCGGGCCGAAGGCTGAAGCCGGGCCTCGTCCAGCCGCAGACGCAGCACGATCGGCGAGGGCGCGGGACGCGCCGCCTCGCGTGTGCCTTCCGCGGGACGGGCACGCGCGGCGGCGGATCGATCGATTAATCCAGAATCAAGCGGATGATCCAGCCATACGTACGTGAGCCCATCGGGAATCGGCACCGCGCCGCCCTTTCCCGCCTTCAGAAGACGTCCGTCGATGCCCTCGATGCGGCGGGCGTGCAGGCCGAGCGTCACGGTGGCATCGGCCTTCCTGTCTCTCGTGTAGAGCACGGCGAACGTCTGATGGTCGTCGCCAAAGACCCGAGCACGGACGACGCCCGGCGGTTGATGGCGCAGGTCGCCCAGAAAATGTTCATTTCCCAGCACGCGAATCATCTGAGCATATGCCGCGAACGAGCGCAGCGGCGTGCCGCGCCGGTCCGTCATGCCGAAGTTGCTGTTGTTCTCGTCGTAGTACGGGTAGACGAACGGGAAGTAACACGCGATCCCGCACGCCCTGGCCTCGACGCCTTTCATGATGATGTCCTGGGCGCTGCGCTGGTCCTGCGGGACCGGCGGGCGATCGGGCCCGCGCGTCCAGGGCCGTCCGCATTCGGTGATCCAGAGGGGCATCGCGCCGTGGCCGGACTGAGTCAGCCACTGGCGATAGCCTTCGGCCAGCGCCTGCATCGCCTCCGCTCCGCCATAGTTGTGGAAGCTGAACACGTCGACGCGGTCCAGGAGCCCGCAGGCGGCACAGGTATCCAGATAGGCGCGGTTCGGGGTGGCCATCACTCCGCCCACGATCGGGGTGTGAATGCCGGCCTGAGCCAGACCGAAGCCGATGGCCTTGGAGACCGCCGCGTACTGGTCGGCTGGCAGGTTGCCGCCGAAATCGATGTCCGGCTCGTTCCAGGTCTCCAGCGCGCCCCACGCGGCAGCCCACTTGCGGCCCAGCCCGGCCCAGGATGACGCGGTGGCCGCCAGGTCGTGCGGATACTTGCGGACGTGTCCCAGCCAGCCGGGGCTGTCGTGGGCCAGCTCGAGGATTGGCAGGCCGCTCTGGCGGTAGAACTGGCGCAACGAGTCGTAACGCGGCCGCCCCTCGAGGTTCCAGCGATCTTGGCCCGGGTTCACCGCGCTCCAGCTCAGCCGCTCCCGGATCATCGCGACGCCGCATCCGCGGGCCGCCTCGATCAGTTGCTCGCGCCGGCTGGGCTCGGAGACGAGCCAGGAAAGCCCGCCGTCGATCGCGAAGAACGGATCAGGCTTCCCTTTCCAGGCAGGAAGACAGACCACGCCGAACCGCTGGCGGCTGGCCGGGATCTCGATCTCGAAGAAGCCCTGCACGAGTTTGAACGTGAGCTCCCACTCGTCCCCGCCGAGCGAGCGCGGCCGGCCTTCGGTCACGAGCTTGCCGGCGTAGTCCAGGACGCGGAAGGCAACCGGAGCGGTCGCGTCGCCCGAGGTCCGTCGCAAGCGCAAGGTCAGCTCCGCGCCGGGCTCGGTGTAGAGGTTGATCAGCGGCGGAGGCGAGAACACGAGACCGGCAGCGTCGGCCGGTCCCGCAAGCGCGAGGAGCATGAGGAGGGTTGAAAAAGGCATAAGTGCTCCCATCGGGTCAGGGCCGAAACTGGAGGGCGTACAGGCTGGCGTCCTTGAGGATAAACCGGAGTCGGACTGTCCGGCCGGAGAGCGAACTCAGGTTGCTTCCCGACCGCCAGCGGACCACGCGGCTGATTTCGTTGCCGATCAACTCGACGGCGTCATCCCGGGTGAAGCCGGGGACAGGCCGGCCGTCGGCGTCCTCGACCGCGACGCGAATGCCGCCGCCCGCCGAGGTGGCGAAATTGAGCACCAGCTCTCGTCCTTTGAAGCGGAGCGGGCGCGTGAGCATCTCGCCGCGTTCGTAGCCGGCCCGCACGCAGGCGAAGCCATCGAGACGCAGGCTGTACCTGCGGAGATGACTGGTGGGCTGACCGTAGTTCTGGTTGACGTAAAACGACATCTCGTGGGGGCCGGTTCGCACGACGTTCCGCGCGGGGTAATTGGTACGCGACACCCAGTTTTCCGGCCCGATGCCGGGAACCAGGAAGCCTTCCATGAACGTCCGGTCGTATCGCGAACCGCCCCGCGTGGTGATCAGCACGGCGTCGGAACAGTCGTGAAAGTAACCCGGGTCGACGCCGATCGCCCTGGCCTCGCTCGCCGAGAGGACCTGGCGACCGGGGAAGAATCGAGCGGCAATGCCTATGTAAATGTGAGGCGCTCGAAAATAGGCGATTGTCTGATTTGTGTAAAGATGTTCAATCGGACAGTCGCCGTAGGTCATGAGGACCGGTTCGGTCCAGGTGAGGAAGTCTGGCGAGGTGGACCGGGCGATCCGGCGAATGCCGTCGACGAATACCCGCAGATAGCAGAGATAGCACTGTTCCGCCTGGGACCAGAAGGGGACGTTTTGCGAATCGAAGGCGCCGTGGGTGATCACGGGGCGATCGCGGAGCTTGCGCCAGTGCTTGCCGTCTGGCGAGACGAAAGCGAAGAGCCCGCTGGCCGCCGTGCCCGCCAAGGCCTTGTACCGCTCGGCGGGGGGAACTCCCGGGCGGTCGTCGAGCATCGGGCTGAAATTGTGCGAGAACGGCGGCAACCCCGCCAGGACGACGTTGTTCGCCTTGCCACCGGCGACCTCGAAGAGCCCCAGCTCGGGCTTGGTCCAGTGGATGCCGTCTGGCGACTCGGCGTGGCAGGTGACCTCCGCGCTGCCGCCGTCCTGGCCCGATCGAGGCAAGCCCCGGTAGTAGAGCCGGTAGATGGGACCGTCGTGGAGCACGGTGGCGTAGCCGCAGAACGCCCCTTCCCAGGGTTTGTCGAACCTGAGAACGACGCCCTCATCGCGGGGTCGCTCGGCAACCAGGGACGCCCCCGCGAGCTTGTCGATGAGGTAGTGGTCGACGAACAGCTCCCTGCGCGCGCCAAGGTCGATGATCGCGCGGGCGTTAGACATTGAGTTTTCGCCCGCGGGCCTGGTGGGCAAGGCGACGAAGGCCAGTAAGAAGCTCGCGGTGACGGACGACAGCATGGCGATTTCATCTCAGCTATATGAATCTGCCCGCGTTTGCAGGTTCCCGAAATTCGTTGGTCTTCACTTTCGGAGGTTTGACGGAGCATCGCGGCTGCGGTTCAGTCGGGCGTCATCTGAGCAGCCTCGTGGAAAAAGACGGCCGGGCTCACGTGGAAGACCCGTGAGAGCGCCGCGATATGGCGGCGGCTCGGCGTCCGTTTTCCGCCCAGAATCTCCGAGATCGTCGATTCGGCGATCCCGCTTTGCCGGGCGAGTTCCGTCTGGCTTATGCCCTTCGAATCGAGGAGAAAACGAAGCATGTCGGCATCTGAGACATCCTGGATCGGATCATTCTCAGCTTCGTACTTGTAGACCAGATCGCCAAGCACATCCAGATAGTCCTCCTCGCCCTCGTCGAGATTATCTCTGTCAAGCAGGGAATCGATTACCTCGATCGCGTGGTCGAGTTCGGCTTCGGAACGAATCGGGCGTAGTGGAAACGCCCGAACCAGCTTGAGATACTTGTCTTCCTTGCCGCGCCCCACCACGCGTCCTGATCGCTTTCCCATGACTCCTCCTGACAATCAATCGCCTTTCCAGCGATTTCGCTCATATTCGGCGTGGGTCAAGAATTCCCGCAGGTAGACCTTCCCCTTTTCAAAGCTGACAGTGCAGATCAGCCGAAATCGATTGCCCAGGATGTTGAACACGAGAAACTTGCCCACCTGATCAACATCCGGGAACGTGGCTCGAACATCACTGAATCGTCCCCAATGGACCTTCTCCGTGGTCTTGAGCCAGGCACGGAGCGCCTTCTCAAGTTCGGGATAAGACGCCCAGATGGAGCGAAATTTCTGCCGAGAGATCACATGCATCGTCGTCTTGAACAGCGAGCCATCATGATTCTAGTTCGCGATTTGCGAAGGTCAAGGTTCCGCCATGGATGTTCCACTCAGCACCTTCGCCCGGCGCTCACCTCTCGAGGATTCCCGGCCGGGTCATCTTGTAGCCCTTGACCGAGACCTCGAGCTGGGGCCAGTTCTGGGCCGCGGTGACAACTTCGTAACCGCGGGTATCGACCACGACCGTGTCTTCCGAGCGGGCCGAACTCACGCTCGGGTTCCAGCAAAAGGCCATGTTGGGCTGGATGATCAGGTTGCTGTCGGGGGTGAGCACGAGCTCGCGCGGGGAGTAACCGACCAGCATTCCTTGATAGTCGAGCGTCCATTCGTGGGGGGCGTTGAACTTCTCGTAGATCCGCTTGGCGCGGCGGAAAACCTCGGCGATGGTCTCCCCCGGACGGGAGAAGAAGATGCAGGTGGCATCGACCATGGCTGCCAGGGTATGGTTCCTGAAAAAGGCGGCATCCACCGCCCCGAAGGAGACGGTCCGGGTCACGGACGCACAGAGGCCGAACCGGCGGCCGGTGACGGCGATCGTGGCCCGCCTCTGGATCGGCGCGGCCTTGAACGTGGGCTGCCGATAGCGGGCGAGGCGGTCGTCGCTGGCGATTCTCAGGTCGACGGGCACGACCCCCTCGCGGAGCAGGCGATGAGCCAGGTGGCCGGCGACGTCCGCCTCGCGTTCGCCCCGGTCGAAGTTGCGACAGGTCGCCTCGACGGCCAGCGTGAGCGTACGGCCCAGTTCCCGCATGCGCTGCCGCTCCAGGCCGGTCAGCCGCTGCCGCAGGTTGCGCAAGGGGTCCCCCTCCCGCTTCCAGTACATGCAGCCGCTTGAGCCCAGGTCGCTGGCGACCTTCTTGTTGTGGCAGAGCTCGGCGATCGTCCGGAACGGTTCGTCGAACCAGGGCCGTTCCTTGAGCTGAAACCCGAGCCCGGCAAGTTCTTCCTCGAAGACACGGCTGCTCTGGACGTTGTCGGAAACCACCGCGCGGCAGGCGCGGTTGATGAACAGCAGTATCGAACTGTACTCGGAGCTGAAATCCTGGCCCAGGTCGCCGCCGGATGTGAACCAGGCGACCGAATCAGCCCGGCCCAGCACAACGGCGTCCTGCCCGGTGGCGTCGAGGAACTCGCGAATCCGCGCGTGCTTCTGCTCGACGTCCTCCCGTCGTCGTGCAAGTTCCGTGCTCTGGTGGTCGGCCGCGGGGTCCGCCATGACCGGCAGACTATCGTTGTCCGGCCGATCCGCGGCCGTGACTCGAACCGGATCGAAATCTCCCGAGAGATCGATGTTCCCCGGAATGATCGTGATCAATCCCCCCGAGTCTGTTGCGGTCGCCACTTCGTCGCCTCCGAGATAAGACGACACCGGAGCCGCCATAAGGCGGCTGTACGGACGAGCATCCAGGTGTACTAAGTTTTAAGGGCTTAGGGAATGGCTCCCCCTATCCTTCCAAGTTGCGCTCAAGAATTCAAGGATCTGGAAGACCAAATTTTGAGGTGTTCTGTTCGGGAAATCCAGGTTGTGACCCCCTCCCGGGATGATGACGAGCTGGTTCGGCACGCCGGCGTGGGTCAGTGCGGCCGCAAGCTCCTGGGACTGGCTCAGGGGAACCAGCGGGTCCCGAGCGCCGTGAACGAGGAAGACCGGGGGATCGCCAGGAGCCACCTGGTCGACCGGCGAGGCCGCCGCGTAACTGGCCGGGACCGCCGAGGGAGGTCCACCCAGGAACTGGGCGACGGCTTTGCCGGCCTGCGGGCTCTCGGCATACAGCGTGGTCAGGTCCGTGGGGCTCGAGAAGCTGATCACCGCCGCGACCGCCGCGGAAACTCCCGGTCCCAAAGCGGCAGATGGAGAAGCGGTGCCCAGCAGGTTCGCCAGGTTCGCGCCGGCCGATTCACCCATCGCCACCACTTCGTTCGGATTGATGCCGAAAACCCTCGCGTTGATCTTGGCCCATCGGACCGCGGCCTGGACGTCCTCCAGGTTGAGGGGCCAGGTGGGTCTGCCGGGCGCCGAGAGAACGTAATCCGGCGCGATCACCACGTAGCCGTGGGGCACCATCGCCGAAGCGACTCGTGTGCCGTAATCAATGTTGTCCTGGCTCCGCCATCCGCCCCCGTGGATGGCCATGATCACTGGCCATCCTCCAGGCGGCGGCGCGCCATTGGGAACGTAAACGTTGAGCTGCTCGGCCTTCCCTCCAAGCACCGTGTACGTGATGTTGCGATAGATGATCGCGTCCGTGAGAGCCGATCGTCTCACCCCAGCATGATGGCGGCGAGACACGTTTGATGAATGCAGCGAAGTACGCCCGACCCCCTGGATTGTGCCCAGGCCCGTTCCTTTTTGAACGCCGCTCGGATCACGCCGGCCGGCAACGGCCAGCACCGCCGCGGTCTGACCAGCCGCCACGGTCGCGCCGGCTGAAAGGAGCAGCCGTTCCTCCAGGCAATTCACGCCCCCAAGAAGGTGATAAGTCCGCGGCCTCCGCGGCAAGTCGTGACGCCGTTGGGACAAGCCATGCCGGAGACGCCGGCCGGGCAAAATGAAGATACTCATGATATCGATTAGTCTCGATGAGGCATCAAGGTGTCAGCGCGGCAGACGAGGTGATCGCCCGTGGAGGGCGGAACACGATCAGGCTCACTCGACGGCGAGTGTCGGTCAGTTCAGCGGAAACCCCGGTATCCTTACTCTCAAGGCAGATCACCCAGATGAACTTGCCACACGGTTTCCAGGAATGCAAGCACATCCGGAAGCAAATCGCGCGTTTCGGGATGCCTCACCATCAGCTCGAAGCCGTGCCGGGCGCCTGTCACCTCGATCAGGCGGTGCATGACCCCAGCCTTTCCAAGTGCTTCAGCCAGCCTCCGCGACTGTTCCGGTGGCGTCCACGCATCATCGGAACCGTGGATGAGCAGCATGGGTGCATCATCGCTGCGGACGTGGTCGATCGGCGACACAGCCCGCGCCAGGGCCGCGTTCGCGGTCGTCTCGACTCCCAGGAAAACCCTTGCCGGATCGCTCGGTAGGTGTCGGTGCCGGATCAGTTCGTCCAGGTCCGACGGTCCGTAGAAACTGACAACCGCCTGGACCCGGCTGGAGACCGTACCGTCCGAAGTCTCCGCGTCGGCTGTACCGAGGAGGGCGGCAAGGTGCCCCCCTGCCCCGCTGCCCAGCGCGGTCAGACGCTCCGGATCAACCTGAAACTCCTCGGCGTGACGGCGGATCCAACGGACCGCTTCCCGGAGGTCGTCAAACGCGTCGGGCCAGGCCGCCGCGCCAGGCCGGGCGAGCTTGTAATCCGCGGCGAAGACAACGAACCCATGCTCGACCAGACGGACGAACTGAGGACCGTACTCGGACTTCGAGCCACCGATCCAGCTTCCACCGTGAATCGCCAGCACGCCCGGCCGGCGCGGGGACTCGCGCGGACCCTGCGCCGACTCTTCCGGCAGGTAGACATCGAGCGCGACGCGACGGGCTCCATCTTCCCGGTAGATGCGGTCTCGTAAGACCATCCCGCGTTTGAGGCGAAGATCATCGCCGAACCGCCGATGATCCGTCCGTGCCAGCCAGACCGCAACGGCGACCAGGCCACTCCAGGCCAGAATATGAAAAATGGTTCCCAGCCGGCTCATTGATCGAAGGGTTTCTCCAGATCCAGTCTATTGGTAACCGGTCACGAGTCAAGAGCAGCAAACATATAGACTTCCGTCGAACCGCGAGCATGATCCGAAAGCACTGCACCAAGGCGACATGCCGAGTCCCGCGAAATGATACTTCGCCAGGGACCAAGGCAGGTGGAAGGGTGGAAGGGGCCAGCCCCGAATGGTATTCGGAAATCCATAAGTTGTGCTGGCAACTTGCGATAGACAAAAATCGGCCTCTTTGGCACAAGTACTGGGTGCTTGCAAGTTCTTGT
>JBMFUH010000040.1:10171-16748 GCA_049966735.1 Isosphaeraceae bacterium | reverse complement strand
GGAGCGGCAGGAACAGATGGCTGCGGTTCACCCGCTCGTCGCCGGGCATGTGCTCGGGGATGGTCGGCGGGTGGTGCCACCATTTCGCTTCACTGTAAATCTTCAGCTTATGCTGTTCCGGGTAATCCCAGACGCTGGCCCGCACGCCCTCCGCGACCAGGGCCTTGACCACCGCGTCGCGCGAGAAGCCGGCTTTCTGCTCGTCCACAAACAGCATGTTCGCCGAGTAGTAGACCCGCTTCTGGTCGGGGCGACAGCGTGGTTCGCGCAGGCCCGGAAGCTGGACCAGGCGATCGTTGAGCGCTCGGACGTTCCGCGCGGCCAGCGCGTTGCGGGCGTCGAGCCCGCGCAACTGGGGCCGCAGGACGGCCGCGGCGAACGGATGCATCCGGTACTTCTGGCCGAAACCGGTCCCATCGTAGGCGCGCACGGGGCTGTCGGCCGGGAAGGTCGGAGGGGCCTCGTAGTGGCCGAAAGCCGAGGCTCGCTCGTAGTGCTCGCGGTCCTGGTACATTCCCATGCCCCCCTCGACGCCGGGGAGCACCTTGGTGGTCTGGAAGCTGTAGATGCCCATCAGCCCCCAGGTGCCCATCTTCTTGCCTTGCATCTCGGCGCCGTGCGCGTGCGCGGCGTCTTCCAGGAGGATCAGCCCCTTCTCACGGCACCAGTCCGCGATGTGGTCCATCTCGCAGGGCATGCCCCAGGAGTGCATCGTGACGACGGCCTTGGTCCGTGGCGTCAGCTTGCGCTTCGCGTCCTCGAGATCGAAGCAGGCCGTCATGGGATCGATGTCCACGAAGACCGGCACCAGCCCGAAGAAGCGCATGGCCAGGCAGGTTGCGAAGAACGTGTACGACGGCACCATGATCTCGCTGCTCGGCTCGAGATCGAGCGCGAAGTACATGCTCGTGAGCGCGCTGGAGCCGTTCATGTGTGCCTTCACGAACGGCGACTTCGTGTACTCGCGCCATTCTTTCTCGAAGCGGGGCAACTCCTCGTAATACTGCCCGCTGTCGATCATCCGGCTGAGTGCCTGCTTCTCCGCGTTGCCGTATCTGGGCCAGCGCGACAGCGCGGCCAGCTTCCCGTCCGGGAACGTCACCGATCGAGGGCCTCCGGCGAGAGCCAGGCGTTCGGCCCGGGCAGTCGATGCGCCGCTGACCACGGCCGCCGCGCCCGAGGCCTTGAGAAACGTCCGGCGATTTGGGTTCGTCATCGTCGTAATCTCCTCTGTTACGTCACTCTTTGACCAGATAACTGTCAAAGACCCACACTTTTTCAAACAGTGGCCCGTTTTCCTTGACGAACTGGTCGTGGCGCGAGCTTTGCAGGTACTTGAGCTTCCCCTCCTTGCTCGAGAAGACAACGTGAAGGGCCACGTCGAAGTCCTTCACGCTCACCGGCTCGTCGACGTCTCTCGCCCTGGTCCCCACCGAGAACGAAACACAGCCCTCGTGTCCGGTGAGATACTTCTCGCACGCGGCGATCAGCTTGTCTCGCGTTTCCTTCGAGTGATCCTTGAGCCCGAAAAAGACCATGTGCGCCAGCTTCGGGGCGGGCGCCTTGCCGATCCGGGCCGAAGCCTCGAATGCCAGGAGCACAGCCAGGGCGCACGCCAGTACAGCCACGACAACGTTCTTCATCCCAAGTTCTCCAGCCTTGTAAGCGTTGAAGCTCGACTGAACGCCATCATCGTCCGCCAGGGACTCGACCGCAAGGGTGTGAAGCTGGGCCGGTCGCCTTTCTGGAGCGCCCAGGATTCCACCAGATGTTATGCTGAACTGCTCGTGCGCGGCACTCCAGTTGCTTCTGCCGATCCAGCACATGAGGAGAACAAGCGATGACGATCTCGACATGTCGGTTCCGCTTGCGAGGCCCTGGCGCCGCGGTGGTCTCGCTCGCATCGATTCTCTGTATCCTGCTCGGAGGACTCATCGCAAGTTGCGCCGGACAGGCTCGGCCCGACGCACCGGCCGAGTTCGTCGTCACGGATCAGATTCTCAGACCGGCGGAGAAGGTGCCGCCTCTGGGGGCCAACGGCTGGGGAAAATGTGGTTCCGTCGAGTTCGCGGCCAACAACTTCGTGCACAACGCCGGCAACGAACCGATCCATCGCCGAGAACTGCACCGGGTCGCGAAAAGCGGTCCCGGCTGGATCGAGATCGATGGTGCGGGAACTTCGTGGTTTGATCTCTACGCGAGCGGCCTCCTGAGCGGAGCCAGTGTGAGGATCTACCGCCTGGTGGACAAGGCGGGGAATCCCCTGCCCGCCAAGGGCGACTATCTGGACATCACCCGGGCCGACCACGTCATCCTGGTGGGCAAGGCGCAGGTCTTGCCTGAGGGAAGCGAAGGCTTCCCCGACGGCGGATGGGTCGTCGCGAAATACTGTTCCCCCTATCCCAACGGCGTCGTGGGCCAGGGCAACCTTCGTTGCACCGACAATAACGGCATCGTGAACGGCCGGCAGTATTTCTACATGGTCACCGCCCTGGGAACGGGCAGGCAGGAGTCTGGTCCCAGTAGGGAGATCAGCGTCACCCCGCGGGCCGGCGCGAACTCACCCCCACGGATCATGATCCACAGGGATGGAGACAAGCTGCCCGAGCTGAAGCCCGGCGCGCAGTTCGGCTTCACGCCCAGGGTGATTGGCGGCGTTCCGCCGTACAGGTGGGAAGTCCTGACGCAGGACGGCCGGCCCACGACCTTCCCGGCCAGCCTCAACCTGAAGTTCGACCCGAAGAGTGGCAGCATTGCAGGCAAACCCCAGGCCGGCGCGACGGACCTGAAGTTCCAGATGAGAGTGACCGACTCCAAGGGCCAGAGCGACACGCGGTGGTACGTCATCAATTCCAGGGCCGTGCCTGCCTCCGATCCCAAGGCCAAGCTCCTGCCCCCTACCGACCTGACCGCCGAAGCCGCGGATGGCTATGTGACGCTTTCCTGGAAGCCCAGTCCTTCCCCCGGAGTGACGGGCTACCGGGTCCGGCGCTCGCCCGTACCCGCGGCCAGGCAGGAGCAACGCGTGTACTTCTCCCCGGGGGCCCCTCCCACGAAGACTTGGGATTACGTCGTCTTCGACAAGCAGTACGACAACTTCGACCTGAAATACGTCAACCCCCGTGTGCGAGGAATCGGCAACCCCATGGATTTGCCTGGCTGGTACTGGGACGTGAGGCCGTTGGGTGGGGGCGTTTCCTTCTCGCTGGTTGCTCATCCTCGGCCCGTGCCCAGCGCCATGTTCGAGCCGGGCGAAACCTGCCTGAAGATCCAGGCCAAGCCTGGCAAGCAATCGATCATGCAGTTCGTCTTCATCGGCACCAACCACGGCCGCGAATCCGTCTTCTACGGTCAATTCGAGCCGGGCAAGCACTACCGGCTGGAAGTCTGGCTGCGGCAGGAGGGCCTGGGCAATGGCGGTGAGGTCACCTTCTCCTACGGCACTGGCTATCCCGACATCAAGAAGACCTTTCATGTGACCAATCAATGGGCCAAGTATGTGCATGAGTGGGTAGGTCCCGAGCGTCCAACCAAGCCCATGCATTTCGGGCATACGTTCAGCTTCCAAGGCCCCGGGGCCCTGTGGATGGATAGCGCGTGGATCGGCAGGATCGACCGCCCCGAGGATGCCCGGGAGTTCTACGTTCCCAATGCCACGGTCTTGAGCGGGCTGCTCGCTGCTCAGCCGGAAAGAGGACCCAAGGGCGCGCACCGCATCTGGTTCCTCGACCGCGACGCGCCCATGTCATCGATTCTGAGCTGGTTCGCCAACTCCAAGGTGAACCCAGACTGGGCCACGCGGGTCAGCGGCACGATGGAGATGACAGTCCCCATGGGCCTCATGTTTGACCTGGCAACCGGTCCCGATCCCTCTTCCCGGATGAAGCCCCACCTGGTGCTCCAGCATCTGCTGCATAGCGAACAAGACTGGTTGAACTTCGTCGAGTACATGGCCGCTCCCTACGATCCCGCGCGCGACACTCCGGAGTCGAAGCCCTGGGCGTACAAACGCTACCGCCAGCGCGGAGTGGGAACCCCCTGGACCGAGGAGTTCTCCCAGATCACGGTTGAGTTGGGCAACGAGACCTGGCACAACGGCGTGTTTCCCGATTGGCTGGGATTCAGCCGGTTCATGGCCGTCCATCAGGGGGGGCCCGAATACGGCCTCTTTGCCCGCTACCTGATCGACAACATGAAGACGAGTCCTTACTGGAAGGCTGGCGATCTCGACCGCAAGCTCGTGTTTTGCCTGGGGGCCAACTACTCCGCCACCGTGGGGAAAGACGGCAAGATCGCGGGCTATGGTGAAGAAGCGATGCAGAACTGCCCCGACGCGACCCGCCTGGGCCATGCCAACTATGTTGGCCCGAAATGGGAGACGCACGATAAGGCGCTCGGCAAGTTCGATGACCACGGCATGCAGGGCACCTTGCTGGGCTTTGTCGCTGGCGTGCTGCCCAACCAGATGAAGATGAGTGAGGCGAAACAGGTACTTGAAAGAACACATCGCGCGTACGACATCGTCGCGTACGAGGGAGGACCAGGCGGGTATGCCCTGCCCGGCCGTGACACGGCCGCGCAGCGGGAGATCAACGAGAAGTATGGAAAATCGCTGGCGATGGCCGTGGGGGTCCTCGATTCCTGGCTGCTCAGTTACCAGTACGGCTGGACCGACCAGTGCTTCCTGGGCTACGGACAGGGCACGTACTGGAACAGCCACACTGCGCTCTGGGACGGCTTTCGCCCCTGTCCCGCCTGGGAGGTACTGAGCATGCGGAACCGGCTCGCCCCCGGCGGCATGATGGCCGTGGAGACGGTGACGACCCCCACCCTGACCTGGGACAAGAAGGTGCAGCCGCTGGTGGGGGCGTACGCATTCAACCAGGGGAGGAACTGGACGGTGATTGTCGTCTCCCGCAAGATCGACGGACGCCACGACGACCACGATTTCGGTGACGGCACGACGCCGGTCCGCCTCCGCTTGCCCTTCGGGTCGGCACGCAAAATCACCCTGCATAAACTGACGGGCGACCCGCGCGCCTCCAACATCGAGAAGATGACCATTGCGCCGCGGACCGTGGAAATCCCCGCGGACCGGCTGGCAGGCGGCCAGCTTGTCATCGGGCCGGAAACCGGTGGCGCCGCGGGCGGCTTGCCGCCGGGGTCGATCTTCTTCTACGTGATCGAAAAGGAGTGAACCGGAGGTTCAGCGGCCACGCAAGGGACGCAATGAAACCTGGCAGCATGATGAATGGCGGCGTCCGGAGTCTTCCGGGTATGAATCGCGGCTTCAATCTCGTGCTCGTTTCCCGATCCGCTCGTAGGCCTCAATCGCCTGGGAGTACTCGTCGAGCGCTTCCTTGGAGAGCCAGCCGCGGTTCCTCGCGATCTCCTCGCGCATCCGGCTCGTGAGCCAGGCGACCTCCCGGCGCCTTGGCGGGACGGGTTCTCCATTCATCTCCACATAAAACGGCCCGGTGTGTGCAAAGCGAACGCGGCCGTCGGGTTGACGCTCGAAGCATCGGACGGCGATCCAGGCAGATTCCTGCAAGCGCATCTCCACGGAGACGGGTGAGCGGAATCCGCCAGCACGTCCGGGAAGGTTTTTCGGAGTGAGCCGCCGCGGGACCTGGCCATTGACCACGACCTCAATCCGTTCCAGTGGTCGGGCACTGAGCGCTTCTCCTGTGATTTGGTACGGTGGCGCGGTCCTGTTCGGTTCTTTGAATTGATGTCCGGGATCCTCGCCATTCATCTTCACGAACAGCATCGGCCCGGTGGTGACGAAGCTCCGGCCGGCATCGAGCCCCGCGCTCCAGTCCTCCACGCGAAACGGTCCGTCGAGGTGGACATACACTCGGCTATAGCCCAGGGGCACCGGGTGGACGCCGGAGGCGGTGCCGGCCGTGGGCCGCAATCGGAATCCACAATTCAAGAGCGCGTAATAGGTCTGGAACCCGAAACTCAACCAGCCCCACTCGGTCATGCCGTCGGCATCATGCTCGATTTCCATCCAGTCCGGGGGAGCCACTAGGCTCGAACGGAAACCAAAACGCGTGCGCCAGACGCTGTTGTTCGCCAGTTCGAAGAGATCGACCTTGGCGACAGGCACGAGCATCAGCGACCACGGCCAGTTGTGCTTGTCCAGGTCCAGCAACGCGCCCTCGCGATGGGCCTGTTCCGCGATTGACCCCACGGGAGGCATGCACGTCGCGAAGCGCGACTTGTGGTTGAGCAAGAAGAGGGCACCCAGAACATGCTGCTGCTTGCCGACCGAGAAGATCTCGTATTCCGTGTTGCGGGGAACGATCACATGGGTCGCATCCACGATGATGGGGTCCATACCTGCGTCGCGCCTCGCCGCCGGTCCCTCTCTTGCTGAATTCAACGCGGACGGGGCGGTGGTGGGAGGCTGGTCGGACGATGTCGTCCAGAACGTCACGGGAAAAGCAACGTTCAGATCCTCGGCTCGCATCACGTTGGGCAGTTCCTCGAGTCCGCGATGCACGTGCGTCTCCCCCGAATACCACCCGCGGGCCGCGAGGTTTACCCAGCGAACAATCGGCAGAGTCTCCGA
>JBMFUH010000040.1:0-10161 GCA_049966735.1 Isosphaeraceae bacterium | reverse complement strand
GTCCCGACCCTCACGACTCGCTCCAGGGGCAAGTACTCCTTCCCGCGTTCCACTGTCAGCCGATACTCGCCTGGCGAAAGTTCGACACGAAATTCATGTGCCGAGATCGTTGTATGCTTGTCGACCGAACCCGGCATCGGCACCCATTGCTCGTGGTAGGGAACCGCCCGCCCTGCCCGGTCGGCCGTCTCGACGAAGAGCCAGGTTCCGTCGGCTGCCTGGAGGTAGATGCGCGCCTCCAGGGGCCCAGCAGTGCGCGAATCCACAACGCGGCCGCGGTATTCGGCGGAGAGGGCTTCGGCACCGAGGGGCAGAATCATTCCCAGTCCAGCGATCACAGTTCGACCCCACAGAGATGTCTTCATATCGCTCTCCGCGTATGAATTTCAGCAAAAGGAGCTGCCCATGTTGATCAACGATTCACGAGCCCGATTGACCAGCATGACGAGCAGGTCGCGGCCGGGCTCGCCGCCCCTTATAATAAGCCTTTCGAACGTTGAAAGTAGCTGAATAGAGATGTCGGAACCTGAATCGGCAGTTCGCCGATGAAGCCGACGTTTGTAAGCGGCTTTCCGACACGGACTCGAGGTGCGAGTCCCATCTTCCCCGAGAATTGGTGATCTACGATGAAATCAACAGCCCTTTCCTTTCTTGCCGTTGCGGCATGCTCCACCGCATTACAGGCTGCGGAATTCCACGTGGCCCAAAGCGGCAATGACGCCAATCCCGGCTCCTTCACCGCGCCCCTGCGAACCATCCAGCGGGGAGCCGAAATGGCACAACCGGGTGACACGATCACCGTCCATCAAGGCGTCTATCGCGAGCGTGTCCATCCCCCTCGCGGCGGCACCTCCGACAGGCAGAGGATCGTCTACCGTGCGGCACCGGGCGAGCACGTGGAGATCAAAGGCTCGGATGTCGTCAAGGGCTGGGTCAGGGTGCAGGGCGATGTCTGGAAGGTGACACTGCCCAATTCGTACTTCGGCAAATTCAATCCTTACAGCGACCTCATTCATGGCGACTGGTTTGATCGGAAAGGCCGCGATCATCACACCGGCGCCGTCTATCTGAACGGCGACTGGTTGACCGAGGCGACCAGCCTGGAAGAAGTCATGCTACCCCCCGGCCACGCGCCGGAGTGGTTAAATCATGCTAGCCGAGAATATCTGTTCAATGTTGCCTGGATGCGCGTTGGCCAGGGCTCGGGGCCAGCCGCGCGGATTCCGGCGACCGCCTTCACATGGAAACACGGCACCCAGAGCGCGTCTTGCTCGGAAGGAGGAGACTGCATCGGCTTCATCTCTCACGGCGACTGGGTTTGCTACGAGGGAGTCGATTTGGGGCGGCATGCGGAGGAACTTGAGATTCGCGTTGCATCGGCCGCGAACGGCGGTGTCATTGAACTGCGGCTGGATGGGCCGGAGGGAGAATTGCTGGGTGCCTGCCCGGTCTCGAACACGGGCGGATGGCAAACGTGGGTCACTTGCAAGGCCAGACTCAAGCCGGCAAGCGGGGTCAGGACTCTCTGCTTGAAATTCAAGGGAAACCTGCGAGCAGGAATGAATCCCAGGCTGTGGTTCGGGCAAGTGGACAAGGACGCGACGACCATCTGGGCACAGTTCCCGGGCGTCAATCCCAACGACCAACTGGTCGAGATCAACGCGCGTCGGAGCGTGTTCTACCCCGACAAGACCGGCGTGGATTACTTGACGGTGAGCGGATTCACCATGCGCCACGCCGCCACGCCGTGGGCGCCTCCAACCGCCGAGCAGATCGGCCTGATCGGTACGCGCTGGAGCAAGGGCTGGATCATCGAGAACAACACGATCAGCCACTCCGTGTGCTCGGGGATCTCGCTGGGAAAATACGGCGACCAGTGGGACAACACGTCGGCCAATACCGCCGAGGGCTACGTCAAGACCATCGAGCGGGCGCTCGCCCACGGCTGGAACAAGGAGACCATCGGCCATCACCTTGTCCGTAACAATACCATCTCTCATTGCGAGCAAGCGGGAATCGTCGGCAGCCTGGGCGCCGCGTTCAGCGTCGTCACGGGTAACGACATTCATGACATTCACGTCCGCCAGCTCTTCTCCGGGGCCGAAATGGCGGGCGTCAAGTTTCATGGCGCCATCGATGTTCAGATCATTCGGAATCACATTCATCATACCTGCCGTGGACTCTGGCTGGACTGGATGGCCCAGGGAACGCGCGTGTCGAGAAACCTCTTCCACGACAACCAGAGCGAGGACCTGTTCGTCGAGGTGGACCATGGTCCCTTTCTCGTGGACAACAACGTCTTCCTGTCGCCACGCAGCTTGCTGAGCGTCTCACAGGGGGGCGCCTACGTCCATAACCTTTTGGCGGGAGCGTTGACGATGAACACGTTTGACGCCCGTTTGACGCCCTATCTCAAGGCCCACTCCACCGAGGTTGCGGGGCTTGCCGACAACCCGCGGGGCGACGATCGATACTACAACAATCTGTTCGTCGAGCGTGGCGATCTGAGCCATTATGATACGGCACGTTTGAGCGTCTGGATGCGCGGCAACGTATTCATCCATGGGGCCAGGCCCTCGAAGCACGAGTCGCTTCCGTTCACCGATGCGCAGTTCAATCCGGGCCTCAAGCTGAGCGAGCAGGCCGACGGCTTCTATCTCACGCTCCGATCGGACAAGGCCTGGGCTGCCAGTCGCGTGCGCCAAATTGTTACGACCAAACTGCTCGGTCAAGCGGTCATTCCAGGCCTTCCCTATGAAAGCCCAGACGGCCTGCCGATTCGGATCGACACGGACTATTTCGGCAACGCCAGGAGCAGTATGAATCCGCTGCCCGGTCCTTTTGAAAAACCGGGAAGCGACTGGATGAGATGGAAAGTGTGGTAGCGGATCGGCAATCTCCGGCCTGATCGCCGAAAACCGGTCCCTCGGGATGGGGACGTGGGTCCAGCCTCGGCTGATCAGCGCGACGAGAGAGGACTGTCGATGGCAGTTCCTGGCCTCTGGCGCGCCGTTGGTCGATCGCGTCTGGACCTCCAGTTTCCGGCAGACTTCTCGCCGAACACCACCAGAGTTTCGACGTATCCCAAGGTTTGCAGCGGGCCCAGGGTGGCTGGGGCTGACCGCAGGGAAGCCCCGGCGCCAAGGTCAGGGTCAAGAGTGACATCGGCCTGACACGAATGGGTCGCATTTTGGGTGGCAGTTGAGGGACGGACGGGGTCGGATTGGTTCGGGGCGGGTCGGCTGGACGGCTCTGGGTGGGTTCGCCGTAAGTTGTTGGGATGTGCGGATCTAGACGGGCTTATTCGGCGTGATTCGGAAGTGCCCCCCGTAGGACTCGAACCTACAACCCGCTGATTAAGAGTCGGGGGAGCGGAGTTGGCGTAACTGATTGGTGGTTAAGAGATTGTGGCGATAGTTGGCTCGTGGTAGGTTTCCAGGGATTCTAAGAAACTATCCGAGAACGGTCGTAACCCCTTGTTTTTCCAGGGAATCGGGACGCCGAAACGGCGTTCTCGGATAGTTTCTAAGATTTCCCACGATTTTCTAGGGTTTCTCAGCGATTTGGTGCAAGTGCACCGAAACTCGATAGACGCAGGTGATTATGCGTTGATAAGTAGGACATCGCTAGTAAGGAATCGCGCCATCCACCGGGCCCTCCCCATGGCGCATCCACGCTTGCTCCGCCCCGCCTTACTCGTCGTCTGGTTCAAGGACGTCCTCGCCGATCGCGGTGTGCGGATTCCGCCGGTTGTAGATTTGCCGGATCATGTCGAAGTATTCCGCCTCGGTCATCTCCCTGTTGGATACCGTGTCGATCAGGCGCACCCAAGGGCGTCACGGTCGGATCGTGCGTCACCGGCTGGAACAGCATCATTGTCACGTTCTCGAACTTCTCGCCGGGGTCAGTGTATTCCTGTCTGCCGCTGATGGTGGCGAGGAGCTTCCGGGCCCGCTCGAACGTCGATACCTTGCGGCTCGGAGTCACATCCTCGTTGGCTGCGTTCGGGAAGCAGAAGAGGGCGCAGACAACCGAATAAGGGAAGCGCAGGTGTAGTGTGATGCCCTCCAGGCAAAGGTCGTAGAAGCGGTTCTTGAGGTTCTTCCCGAACGGCTCCGATGTGATGGTCTTGATCGAAACGGCGAGGATGAGGCCGTGCCGTTCGTCGGCATAGCTGACATCGACCCGCTTGGGGCCGAGGCCGCCTTGAAACGCCTTTTCCCCCGCGCCACCCTGAAGCGGCTTGACGTTCGGGAATCCGATCCCGCGAAGACCGGCGGCGACTTCCTGAGCGAGTTTCTGGGATAATACTTCGGAGTAGCGTTTCTTCGATGGCTCCCCGATGAACCCCGCCGCTACCACCGCGTCAAGCAGCCCCATTGGCCGGTTCTCCGTAACCGCGACGGGTTCTGAGCGTGACGGCCGCCGCCCTCAGCAACCCGCATTCGTCCTTGGTCAACCCCATCATCTCTTGCAAGATTGCCTGGTCAGCCCTCTCCCGCGCAGTGTCATCACCCATTTTCCGGGCCAACTCATCCAGTTCAGACGAAAGTTCCACCAGCTTCGGTACCTGCCGCGAATCCAGTCGCGGCACCAAGACGCTTTCTGCCTCGGTTGGCTCTAGCTTCAACATGCCGCCCCCGAGAGCATGCCCTTCGATCTCCGCACTGAGTCGCGTTAACGACGTTTGCCATAGCGCCGCGAGTGCATCGGCAGCCATTCTTGCCGATCGATGAAAGCGGACGATGTGCAAGCTATTTGGAGCGTAGACCCTTGCATCATTTGCGACGAGACGAGGCATCGCCCCGCTCATATACGTCAGGAAGGCATCCGGGAAGTAGACGTTGGGCACAGCGTACCACGGCGTCCGCGTGCGGCATTTGTAGCCCTTCTGAATCTCTTTCGCCTCGCCTTCTTCCAAGTATCTGTGCACGCCCTTGGGTAAGGCCTGATTCTTGCCAATGTGGAGAAGGTAGCCAGCCTCCTCGATCTCGACAGCCCGCTGCCAGTCGTCCGAGGTGAATCGGAGTCCAGCAAGTGCCCTGCCTCGTCTGATGGCAGGCTTAACATATCCCTCCGGGATTCTGTATTTCTCGACCTGTCGTGGGCTCAAATGAAAGAAGTCGTTTGCCCCAGTCACATAGCCGATACCGACATCAGCCAAGCCCCCGAGCCGCTGGGCGCGTCCTAATCGAATGAGTTCATGATACAGTCGTTGCGCTTTTTCCGGGATGAAGTATTCGATAAGTCTTGTCGCGCCCGACGCGACGGCCGGAGCATCAAGTGTTCGGGTGGCCATCAATGGCCAGCAGTCTTTTTCCCTTAATTCGGTCAGATCTCTCGGATGCGCAATATCTCGCCAAAGGAACTTCGCCGGCGGGGCTCCGAAATCGCTCGCCAGCAAAAGGACCGTGTCTTCGTTAAGGTCGGGAAACAGCTTCTCGCGGAATGTGAGAAAAGTAACGGACCCGAACGAGCGCCGAATGTGCTCAAGCACCGGCTTGGCGTACTGGGCATGACCGACTTCCATTGGTAGCACCATCGCGAGACGGCCACCCTGACGCAGCATTGCAATGGTGTGGACAAGGAAAGGCGCCCATGAGCTCAAAGCTCAGGTAGCCGTACCCCTTGGGCCGCACAACGGAAGAGGGCCAGCTTTCTCATTGCGCCGGTGAATCTCTGGTAGCGGATGAAAGGCGGGTTGCCAATTGCCACATCTACCTTGAGGGTCTGCGGATCGATGCTGAAGAAATCAGCGTGAATGAGATGCTTGCGGTTGAGCGCGTAGGCGCGGACCATGCGGTCCGACGTGCGGTCGAAGACCGGAGAATCGATCTCGGCACCATAAACCTGATTCTCGGGTCGGCCTCCAAGTTGGGTCAGCCGCTCGCTTCCCGAGCGAAGAAAGACGCCCTCTCCAAATGCCGGGTCGAGCATCGTCTGGAGCGGAGACCGTATCGCCCACCATGCCAGGAAATCAGCGTCTTGTACATCTGTATAGTATGCACCCATCGACTTGGCATCGCGCATCCAATCGAAGAGGCCATCGCTGTGGGTAGTCGAAACGAGCGCCATCGGTCTACCTAACTGCCTATTTGTCTATCCCCTCGGTATTATAACGGCCGCAAGCCTTACGCGGATAGAGGATTGTGGATTTCCCTAAGATCGCGCGGGCCGCCGGTTTACGAATTTGATAAGAATCGACATTTCGGCGGGGGAAGTTGATTCCCTTGGCCGCCGACGGTCCGGTTGGCTACCTCCTCCCTCATATGTCCGCGGGGCCAATGAGGCTGGAGGCGGCCAGATTCTGAAGGTTCCTATGGCGAGATAACAGCCCAACAACAAGCTCATGCGGCCTCTCTCTCCGGCCAGTGGAAGTTCGCCATCTTGCCTTGCACCGGCCGCCACCGCATCATGACTTTCCAGTCGCTTTCGTCGATACATTGCTGGGCATATTCGATTGATATGTCGTTATCCCAACGAAGTGTTTTAGTCACATTGAAGATTTTGTCGCCACATGGGCCACACAAAACGTCCATTTCTTTAGCTTTGAGGAGAAACTGGCTGTCTGGCTGGATATAGAACCTCTGTATGTGGCGGCTGTACCAGTCGAGCATTCCGTTTATGTCGTCCCAATCAATTCTATGATAGGCCCCGTTGTCGGCGCGTCCGAGGAGAACCATCCCATACTCCTTCGCCATCCACGCAGCGGACAGAGGGTCGGTGTAGAGATACCGCCGGATACGGCTTACGCCCGTGTCGGATTCAGACATAATAACTTCACTTATTGAAAAGTGAGGCAAGCGTAGCACAAACATTCAAGGATGCAAGTGCTACGCTCATTTGCTTCCGGGGTGGAGTGGCGACGAGAAGACGCGGGGTTTTGGTGCAGCGAGCCCGGCGTGCCGTGCACTCTGACCAGCGTTGATGCTGGTGCGTGGCGTAACATCAACTCCTTTAAGGACTTATGCCTTCGTGTCGCGGCGAGGACACCCGGCAACCCCGGGTTTTGGTGCAGCCGCAAAGCGATTTGAACTAAAGACTTGCGGCTATCCAGCGGGGAGTTTCAGTGCAGCTTTGTAGCCTACTTTTAATTCCTTCGGGCAATTCGTCGCCCTAAGTCCTTCCTCCGCTTAGATTTATAGTGCCCCCCGTAGGACTCGAACCTACAACCCGCTGATTAAGAGTCAGCTGCTCTGCCAATTGAGCTAGGAGGGCCTGGCTGGTGGATGAATCATGAGGTCAACAAAATGATTCTGCCAGGGGAGGAAGCGGATTTCAAGAGCACCCCCGGGCTCGATCGCTTTTTGGTGAAGAGTAAACCGCCAGTCCGTTCTCGTCGGTGATCTTGGACTGGCTTTCCCAGGTCAACAATTCGTGCAAGGGCGTCTGGGAACGCAAGTGCATCTGCCTCGGCGTATTGTACGATTCTCGCGCTGGCTCTCGATCTCGATGTAGGATTCAATCAAGCCGGGGGCTATAATTCTCACAGCGACTCCAGGGAGCACTCACCCGGCCATGGGGCTACCCCTGGAATTCACCTTTTCAGTTCCATGTTTAGTTAAAAGCGAACAAGAGGCATCCTTGGTGCCTCTCTTCATTCATACCGCGGGCTGGGGAGCCTGTTATGCGTCGGGACTTGGATGATGTGATCCAGGGTTGGCCGTATGATCCCGAGCCGGGTGAGGTGCTGGCACGCGAGGTCAAGGCTCGCGATGGGCGCAACGTGCTGCAGATCCGGGTCGAGCTGGGGGTTCTTCAGCTCGAGCTGTCCGGTCGTCCCGACGGTTCCCGACCACACGGTTTCGCCACCTATCTTGACTATCTTCGCTACTGCGCGGCCAGCCGGGGGCAGGCGCCAGGCGGCAAGGCCCCTTCCTGGACGATGGAACAGGAACACCGCGACGAGGCCGATCGCGAGTTCATCCAGTTCTATCACCGGCGGATGGCATGGCTCCAGCTTCGCCGTTACGACAAGGTCGTCCTCGACGCTGACCACACTCTTGCCCTCATGGACTTCGTCCGTCGCCACGGGAATGACGAAGATTACGTCGCTTCGCACGAGCAGTTCCGCGGGCTCGTTCAGTTCCATCGTACCCAGGCTCAGGCTCTGATCGCCATCGAACGGCGGCGTCCCGAAGAAGCCATCGATGCCCTCCGTGAGGGCATGGAAAAGCTGGCCGGCCATCAGCGGACCTGGTGGGAAAGGCGTGAAGACGATCCGAGCGATTCACCCAACCCGTCGCTCATCGAGCAACTCCGCATGTTCGAACAGGAAATTCGCAAGAACTACGCGGTCGAGAAGACCCTCCGCGAGCAACTCGACGAGGCGGTTGCACGCGAGGATTACGAGCAAGCAGCTCGGCTCCGCGATATCATCCGCGCCCAGACTCGGGCCAGGCGGTAGCCCGAGGCGGAACGGTCACTTCCTCCATTGCCCCTGGCTTTTCTCATCGCTCAGTGGCTCAACGCGGACCAGTCCACCGATCGCGCCGGGAAGATCGGTCCCTCGACGCAGACCCGGCGCAGGTCGCTCGCGCCATCGGCCTGTCGAATCGGGGCCACGCAACTGAAGCAGGCACCAAATCCGCACGCCATGTGATTCTCGAGTGATACGTCGCAAGGAATCTGATACTGCTCGACCAGACGAGCCAAAGCCGCGAGCATGGGGACCGGACCACAGCCCACGATCCGCGCCGGGCGCTCGCCGCGTTCCAGGCGGCGCGCCAGCAGGTCGGTCACGAATCCGTGAAAGCCGGCGGAGCCGTCATCGGTGGCAATCTCGACCTCGATTCCCGCGCGCTGAAAATCCTCGATTCCCGCAAGCAGGGCCGCGGTCCGGACCCCATAGAGCAGAGTTGCCGAAGTGGCGAGGCCACTGGCGTTGGATGTCGGAGAAGCCTCTGCAACTTCTTTCAACTCGCCGTAGGATGTCTTGCCCAGCCACCACCGGCCGAGCGCCAGAAAGGGCGTCTGACCGATACCGCCCGCGACGAAGACAACCGGGCCATCCGGCGGCGATCCAAAACCATTACCGAGCGGACCCCAGATCGAGAGTGTTTCACCGGCGCCGCGCCTGGCCAACGCGGCGGTTCCGCGGCCGACGACGATGTAAACCAGATCCACCGCGATCGGATTCCCGGCCGCATCAACGACCACGTCGTAAAGAGCGAACGGCCGTCCCAGCAAGGGATCGTCGGCATACTCGTCCGCGGGGCGAACCATCACGAACTGGCCGGGGCGGATCGCGCGGGCCAGAATGGGGTCGCCCAGGCGCAGGCGATACGTGCCCTTGGCGATCGGCACATTTTCCAGAATCGGCACCCGTCGCTGGCAGGCGAATGCGGGTGCGACGGCGTCGGCGCTCATTCCTCGCCCTCTTCCGGCCGCCTGATGCCGAACGTCTTGCGCGGCGGCTTGCGCTTGACGACCGGACGCTTGCGCGGGGGGCGACCCGAGATCGAGAGCCCTGCCTCCGCCGCGATCCTGGGATTCAGGCCCAGCACTCTGCGCCCAGGCGGTGCCTGCGGAGCCGGCCTTGGCCCGGGCGGACGCGTTTCTGACGGTGCCTGACGAGCCGGCCTTGGCCCGGGCGGACGCGTTCCCGACGGTGGAGTGGGCGGTGCATGGGCAGCAGGCTCTGTCTTGTGGCTCCCCGGACGACCAGGCCGACTCACCGGGCCGTGCGCTCGCGCCGATGCGGGACGATTCCCTGCCGGTTTGCCCGGCATCGGCCTGGCTGCTGGGGGCCGGCCTGGCACCGGCTTCCCTTGCCCGCCGGCAGGAGCGGGACGCGGCGGACGCTCATGGGACGGACGCTCACGAGATGGCCGCTCACGGGCCGAGTGCTCAAGGGGCGGTCGGCCCGGGGCGGCTCGATGCTCGGGGCGCGGGAGTTGTCCCTCGGCCCGTCCCGGCTTCTCTGGCTGTCGTCTAACTCCACGGCCAGGGGGGCGGCGAGCGCCTCCATGGTCATGAAACCGGGGAGGCTGCACGGCGATGCCGGCCGCCACCTTGCGGAGCAGCTCGATCTCGGTGTGCGAGAGGGGCCGATGCTCGCCCGGCGGAAGGCCCTTGAGCACGACGGGGCCAATGGCGATCCGGGTGAGGCTCATGACCTTGTGCCCGAGCTTGGCGAGCATCCGGCGGATCTCGCGCTTC
>JBMFUH010000039.1:0-16965 GCA_049966735.1 Isosphaeraceae bacterium | reverse complement strand
AGCAAGGAGTCTCGATCGTCGGCAAGCGGGCCGATCACTTACGAAGGGGGGGCGCGGGGGGTTCTTCCGGAGCGGACCTCAAGCGTGGGCCATCCGACTGTTCGGCGCTCTAGAGCATGACGTGTCGCGGCTTGGGCTCGCTATAATGCTGGCGGAGCGAGGGGTTCAGGCCATATCCCAGGGAAAGAAGCTTGATCGGATGGAGCGTGCGCTTGGTCGAACTTTGCTCCATCTGGATCCGGCAGGCGCCGCACTCGGTGGAACCGATCTCGATGTCGTCGTCCCTGAGCCTGCGGAGCAGCTCGCGGCCGGCGCGCAGTGAGGCGCGGAACTGGTCGCGCCGCAGGCCGTACGTCCCCCCCATGCCCGAGCAGCCGCGGTCGATGAATTCGACCTTCAGTTCGGGGATGAGGCGGATCAGGTCCAGGCCCGGCAGGCCGACGTCCAGGGCGCGAAGATGGCAAGGCTGATGATAGCCGACGCGGGTGTGGAGCGGTTCGTTGGGTTGGGGCAATTGGCCGCGCGCGTGCAGGCCCATGAGGTACTGGCCAATGTCCATCGTGTTCTGAGCGACCAGTTCGGCATCGAGGTCGTCGGTGAGCTTGACGTACTCCTGCTTGAGCATGAGTGCGGCCGTGGGCTCCGAGCAAACCACCGTGTAGCCGTCGCGCACCGCGTTGCCCAGGACCCGGAGGTTGCTCAGGGCCAGGTCTCGGGCGTAATCGATGTCGCCGACGATCAACGGGGCCATGCCGGAGCTGCGCTGGCGCTGCGGGACCAGGACGTTGACCTCGGCCTGCTGGAGCACGGCCACGACCGATTCCGCAAGCTCGTGATCGTAGTAATTCGCGTAGACGTCCACGAAGTAAGCCACGCGCGGGCCCGATTGCTGGGGCCGCGGACGGGTGAGGCCCAGCCGCAAGGCCCGTCGAGTGAAGGGCGTCCGCCGGACCGGTGGCAACACACGGTGCCGCGAGACCCCCAGCACCCGCTCGATCAGCCAACGTGCCGATCGCCGGGACATCAGGAAATTGGACAGGATAGGGAGCCGGCTGGCCAGCCGCGCCCACATCTCGATGCGGGAGAAGATCCAGTCGCCAGGGGAAAGCCCGTGGTTCTCCACATAGGCAGCCTTGGCCTCGAGCATCAGGCTGGAGACGTCCACCCCGGCGGGACATTCGGTCTTGCACAGCTTGCAATGAATGCAAAGTCCCGCATGCTCATGAAAGTCTTCGGTTCCCCAGAGCTTGGGATCGATCTGTCCGGTGGCGATCTGGCGGATGAGATTCGCCTGCGACCGTGGCGCCGCCGCCTCCCGGCGGTGGGCCCGGAAGCTGGGGCACATCCGCATGGACGGCTCGAAACCGCGGCACTCGCCGCAACCATGGCAGGCCGAGGCAACGCCGATCGCTCCGGGATGGGGCCAGCGCAGCACGGGCAGGATCACAGCGGAACCTGGCGTACCCGGCTCCGCGGGCCAGTCTGGCGGCGCCGAGGCATCTCCCAAACCGGTCAAGGAGTCGCCGCTCTCGCCATGAACGGTCCCCGGCGACGGTCCCGAGCTTGCCGAGAGCCCGATGACCGAACTCAGAGACGAGCCGGAATCCTGTTCGGCAGGGGGCGGCGGAACCGGAAACTGCTTCAGATCCCGGACCATCAGGTGCGGATCATCTCCAATGATCTTGCCGGGGTTTAGCAGGTTCCAGGGGTCGAAGGCGTCCTTGATCTCGCGGAAGACCTGAACAAACTCACCGTATTGACGGGACAGAAACTGGGTTCGCGCCAGTCCGCACCCCTGAGAGGCGGAGATCGTTCCCCCCGCCTCGAGCACCACCTCGTAAAGCGCCTTGGCGAGCGGTTCGAGCTTGGCCCGATCGCCGGGATCGGCCAGGTCGAGAAAGGGGCGGAGGCGAATTCGACCGTCTCCCGCGTAGGCGTTCAGGGTCCACGTGAGTCCGTGCCGCTTGAGCAGGTCCTGCAACTGGCGGATCACGCCGGCCAGATTCTCCGGCGGCACGGCCACGTCATCGACGATCGCCATCGGTCGACACTGGCTGAGCGATCTCATGAGCAGCGGTTCGGTGAGCCGGCGCATGCCGACCAGCCGCTCGCAATCGCTCCGCTGGAAGACGGTCACGGGCTCGGCTCGGAGTCGTCCCGCGCGGGTGAGCCGATCCTCGAGCAGTCGCGCCTTGTCCGCGACGTCCTGAGCGCAATCTCCCTCGAATTCGACGATCAGGACCGACTCGGCGGCCTCGTCGATCCAGCCGCGAAACCTCGGGTCGGCGTCACGTGCCAGGCTGAGCAGCCGCCAGTCATAGAGATCACAGATGTTCGGGTCCAGGTCGTCCGCGATGCATTCGCCGGCCGATGCGGCCGCGTCGGCAAGGCCGCCGAACGGCAGCACCATCACCGCCTGCGCCGGGGGTATGGGGACAGTCTTGAGTACGGCCTGGAGAACCAAGGCCAGCGTTCCCTCGGACCCGCTGACCAGCCGCGCGAGGTTGATCCCGTTCTCGCACGCGGATTTCAGGAAACCGTAACCGGCTCGATTGCAGCAAACCGCGGGCATCACCTGTGCCAGTCGCTTCTGGCTCTGGCGATGGAGATTGTGCAGCTTGCGTACAATCAGTTCGGTGAACGTGGCAGGTTCCTCGTCATAAGCCGGCCAGGAGACGAACCCGAGGTCGGCAATTTCCCCCTGGGCGAAGACGACGCGGAGCTGCTCGACCTGGTCGCCCATTGACCCCAACCGCCGCGATCGCCCTCCGGCCGCGTCGACGCTGATCATCCCCCCCAGCGTGCCAGTCCGGGCATTCACCGGAACCGGCTCGATGCGCCGGCCCAGTGGAGCGAGCTCGGCATTGAGGGTCTCGAACACGACCCCGGGTTCCACGACCACGCGATCACTAGTGATCTGCAGCACTTTGCGGAGGTGCCTGCTGAAGTCGATCACCAGGCCGCTGCCCAGACATCCTCCTCCGGTGTCGGTTCCCGCGCCCCGGGCGTGCAGGGGGATGCGATGTTCGGCCGCGTAGCGCACCACCGTGACCACATCGTCCTCAATGCGCGGTACGACAACCCCCAGAGGCTCGATCTCGTAAAGACTCGCGTCGTGCGCGAACGTCGCACGGTCCAACGGCTCGAAATAGAGCTCACCGGCCACGTTCCCTCTCAGGTCATCAAAGATTCGGGCGCGATGCTCATCCACGGCCGGGTCTCTTGCGCAACTCCTCGACTCGAATCCGCTCCTGCCGGTATCGCTCGCCCACGGCCAGGTCAAATGGCGAAATCCGGCCATGGGGATTGGAACCCGGGCCCCGCGCCTGGCTCAGGCAGCGATAGCAGATTGTCACATCAGGAACCCGATAATAGAGAATCATGTCCAGCAGAGCCGAGGCCAGGAGCACCGCGTAGGTCACCAGCGGCATCTCGAAATACCAGAAGACGGTGCTGATCACGAAGCCGACAATCACAATGAACAGCCCCAGCCCCTGGGGGAAATCCTTCTGGATGTACAGGTCGGTGGTCGCGCACAAGGGACAGGCCAGCAATTCGCCATCAGCAATCGCCTCACGATGGAGCGGTCGCTCGGCATGGCAATGTTCGCACATTCCCCGCTCGGCCGTCTCGACCTGCTCGACTCGATTGACCGAACCACAGTTCAAACACTGGAACGTCAGCTCCATTCTCGGCTCTTGCCTCGTCCTTCTTCAGCGAAGCGATCACGTCACTCCCGATGATTCGACCGCGAAATAATCATTGTAACCGCTTGTCCCGCAAGGAGCCAGGGAGCAGACGAACGGTCTTGCGATTGAACCCGACGAACACAAACGGCGGGCATGCGCTTGCTCCACCGCCAAGGTCCGGCCATAATGCACGATGACCCGTTGTGATCGGGTCGATTGGGCGAGCAGAGGCCCGCGGGGCGGAAGTGACATCCGAGTCGCAACGGTGAGGGCGGCCTTGCTGCCTGAAGCGGCTCCCTCGCGATCACGGCCTGGAACGATGGTCCCCACGCACCGCGGGACCCTGTCGGACGACACTGGCCCGACCGCGAAACGTCGGCGTCGCCCCCTCGAAGGGAACGGTCTGGCGCTGTCGTCGGCCGGGTGTCGATCCACGCTTTCGAGGAGATCTCCATGAAGCGACCGCGTTCCCCTTGGCAGTTGGCGATGACCGCTCTTACCCTGTTCTGCGCGCTGACGCGCCGGGGGATCGCTGATGACGGCCCCCCCACCGGGGTCCTCGACAACGACCCTCACCTCGTGGCCCGATGGACATTCGACGAGACCACCGGCGCCACCGTGGCCGACTCCTCCGGCAAGGGCCATGTCGGCACGCTCCAGGACGGCGAAAAGCTCGAGACGCAATCGGTCCCGGGCCGCATCGGCCGCGCCCTGGCGCTCGATGGCGCCGCGGGAGTCAAGGCCGTGGGTTACAAGGGCGTGACCGGCACCACCCCGCGCACGATCGCGTTCTGGATCAAGACGACTTCCGACCGGGGCGAGGTCGTCTCCTGGGGCCTCGATGACGCCGGCAAGATGTGCACGATCGGGTTCATCCGCGGCCATCTCGGCATCACGCCCAAGGGGGGATATCTCTATATGAAAGACGGTCTTCACGATGGCGCCTGGCACCACGTCGCCATCGTCGTGCGCCCCGGCGACCCTCCCAACCTCCACGACGATGTCGCACTCTTCGCCGATGGTGAACCCGCCGTCATCGACGACATCGGCCTTCTGGACCTCTGGCCGATCGACACCGGCGCTCAGCTCGACGTCCGCATCGGCAGCGGGCTGAAGGGCCAGCTCGACGATCTCCGCGTCTACGACCGGGCGCTCAGTGGCGACGAGGTCAAGGCGCTCGCTCATCCCTGAAAACCCGCCCTGCTCGGTTTCTCGAACCTTCCATTCCTCAATCGTTTTGAGAGGCCTCCACGATGCAACCCGACTCGACCACGACCCGACGCGACTTCGTGCGTGCCACGACGATTGCCGCGGCTGGCCTGGCGCTGGGCCTCGATGCCCGCGTCGCTCCCGCCGCGTGGTCAGACGACGAGGGCGGCCGGCCGGCCGCGCCGGCTCAGCCCGTCGATACGTCGAAGATCCTCAACTACAACCCGAACATGGAGTACCGCCGGCAGGGCAAGACCGGTTTGATGGTCTCGGCCGTCTGCCTCGGCGGCCATTCGCGCAGCAACCCACGGGAGCGGAAAGAGATCATCAGCCGCTGCATCGACCTGGGCGTCAACTACATCGATTCCTGTTCGGACTACGAGGTCAATCGCGACGCCAAGGCACTGGAGGGCCGGCGCGACCGGATGTACCTGGCGCTCTCGCACTGTGCTCAGGAAGTGCGCAACGAAAACTTCCGCACGTCGAAGAAGCTCCTCGGTTCGCTGAACGCGCTGCTCCATAGCTCCCAGCAGGAATACACCGACCTCTGGCGCATCACCTGCTTCGAGCCCGGCGGCCGGCACACCTTCAACACGGCATGCGAACTCGTCGATGCCCTCGAGAAGGCCAAGAAGGCAGGCAAGGCGCGGTTCATCGGCTTCTCGTCGCACGATCGCCGCTGGATCAAGTTCATGATCGAGTACTTCCCCCAGATCGACGTCGTCTGCTTCCCGTTCACCACCATGAGCAAGCGCGCCCCCAAGGACAGCCTGTTCGCGGCGCTCAAGAAGCGCGACGTGGGCGCGTTCGGAATCAAGCCGTTCGCCGCCGGGTCGCTCTTCACCGGCGACAAGGAGCAGGACTACCAGCGCGCCCGCCTGGCCATCCGCTACATCCTGCACTCCAACACGGTCATCCCGATCCCGGGAATCCACAGCATCGCCGAGGCGGACAACCTCGCGAAGGCCGTCCTGGAACGCCGCGAGTTCGACCTGCACGAGAAGACCACCTTTGATTCCATGAGCCGCGACATGTGGGTAAATCTGCCCGAACACTATCAGTGGCTCAGGAACTGGGAATTCGTGTGATGTCTGATCGCGTGCGTGAGGGAGCCCCGACCACCATGAAGGCACGTCTCGTATGCGTTTCACTCGCCGCGACCGTGGCGATCGCCGTCGTCCCCGGCCTCTGGCGAACCGCGCGGCCGGCCTGCGTGACGCCGATTGGTTCAGCCGGCAGCGACGTTGACGCCCCGGCAAGGAAGAAGCACGACAAGCCCGCCGCGCCCAAGCCCAAGCCCAAGCCGACCAAACCGCTCCTTCTCGACGATGACGACGACGCTCCGGAAGGCCCGTCCACAGGCGCCGACAACAGCCGTTGCTTTGTCTGCCATCTCAACCTGAAGACCGAGCAGATCGCCGCGACGCATGCCAGGAAAAGCGTCGGCTGCGCCAGGTGCCACGGCGCTTCCGACGCGCACATCGCCGACGAATCGTGGGCCTCGGGTGGCAACGGCACCGCGCCCGACAAGATGTTCCCGCGCGACAAGATCAACGCGTTCTGTCAAACGTGCCATGACATGAGCGCGTCCGACACGAAGCGAAAGTGCAAGTTCCCCACGCTGGGCGCGACGGCGGCCAAGGCCAAGGTCTGCACCGATTGCCACGGCAAGCACCGATTGGCCACACGCAAGTGCAAGTGGAAATGAGGGGCCCGCGAGGTCGATTCCGCCGGGGAACGGCATTCATTCCGTTCCACTCACCCGTCCCGGTCGGACAGGAATGTCCGACCTACCTCAAGAGAGCGCCGTCCACCCCAGATCGAGCGCCAGGACGAACTTGGTCAATCGGTCAGTCGGTCAATTTCCCTGGGGTCACTGACCGATTGACCGACTGAACCAAGGCGTTCAAAGTTTAACGAGGCTGGAGAGCCGTCAGCCGCAGAGTCCTCCGGCCCGGGCGCCGATCAGCGACGTCAACTCGCCGAAGAGCACCAGCGTGAGCGCCACGTAGAGGATTCCCGTCGCCGACTGGGTCGAGCGAATCTGTACGGTTTTCCAGGCCAGGATTGACGCCACGACAGGACCCAAGAAGCCGACGGCCCAGCGCATGGTCAGGAAGAGAGGCGAACTGGAATCGACCATCCCCGGGCTCAGGCCAGCCAGTCCCGAGTGCGCCAGCGACAGCCCGGCCAGCGCGATCAAGCCCCGCGCGGCCAGGCCCCAGCCCACGCACCGAACGTATCCCTTGAGCGGCTCAATCGACATGGTTGGTGCAATGAGGTACTGATGCCCCAGGAGCATGGCTGTAAGGGTCGCGCCCATGAGCCAGCCCGAGGCGCAGCGGCTGGCGGTGTTGAAGAGCCAGACTCCGAGCGGATCAGCCTGAGAAGCGAGAGCCAGCCAGTAGAGCGCGCCGAGCGTCACCAGGGACGTTGCCGGAATGGCGACCCGGGGAAGACCCAATCCCCAGGAAACCGTGGCCGCGTAGGAGAGAACCGCACCGGCCACGAGCAGCCAGACGCTTCCATGCAAACCCTGGACGCGCGACGTATCAAGAGCCGCGAGGATCAAGAGCCCCAGAATGACCAGACAATGGGTCCGGAAGAAGGAAAGAGGCACGACGCGCCACGATGTGAAGAGCAGGAGGGCGGCCAGTCCCAGCGCGAGACGAACCGCGAAATCGGCGAGCATGGGTACATCGTGCATGGTCTCTCTGCCCTGCGGACCAAGCTCAGCTTCGGGCGCCGAAAATCAACGACATCACCTCGGAACGCGTCGCCAGCTTGTCCTTGAATGTACCGCGCAGGGCGCTGGTGACAAAGGAGCTTTCCGGCTTGTTCACGCCTCGGATCGTCATGCAGCTATGGCTGGCCTCGATGACCACGGCCACTCCCTTGACATCCTGCTCGTTCATCAAGATGTCGGCGAGGTCTTCGGTCATCCGCTCTTGCAACTGGGGACGCCTGGCCAGAATATCGACCACGCGGGGGATCTTGGAGAGCCCGATCACCTTGCCATTGGGAATGTAAGCCACGTGCGCCTTGCCGATCACCGGCAAGAGATGATGCTCGCAAAAGCTCACGAACCGGATGTCCCGGATCAGGGCGATCTCGTCGTATTTCTGGGTGAACAGCTTCGTCAGATGGATCCCGGGATCTTGATGCAACCCCTGGAAAACCTCGGCGTACATCCGCGCCACGCGGGCAGGGGTATCTCTCAACCCCTCGCGCTCCGGGTCCTCGCCGACGGCGATGAGGATTTCCCGAACTGCCCGGCGAATCCGCTGGAGATCCATCGGGGTCGAGGGTTCCTGTTCGTCCAGGTCGTCGTCGCAGCAGACCGAACTGGCAGTCACGTTGCCGCCCGGCAAAAACGTCGGGGGTTGCGGTCGAGAACTCGTCGGCATCCTCGGGTGTCCGTTATCAGAGCACGAATCTTAAGTGGAAGTCCCAATTCAACTTCCGCCGCTTAAACGTTCATTCTAAGCGGTTCCGGGTCGAAAATCAAGCCGCCCTCCGAATGCGGAATGCGGAATTGAATTCATTCCGCATTCAAAGCACGCCCACCGCCCGACGGAGCTTGAACTGGTCTTCGAGGACGGAATAGTAGGAATTGTAATAGTCGGTGTACGTCTGGAGCCGCAGAGTTTCCGCGTCGAGGACCTCGGTGTTCGTCACGACCTGCTCGCGGTACCGTTCGATGGTTTGTCGGAGGTTCTCGTCGGCCTGGGCGATGGCGGCCTTGGCAACCTGGAGCGCGGCGATGCTGCTCCGGAGCGACATCCAGCTTGACCGGACGTTCAGGGCGATCTTCGACGCCGTGTCGTTGCGCTCACGCAGGGTTTGGCACTCTTTCATCCTCAGCTCCTCGGCCTTGTGGTTGGCGCGGTGGCCGTCGAAGAGCAGCCAGGTGGCGGCGAGCGAGCCGGACCAGTAGTCCTGGGCGGCCAGGTGAGTATCGGAGAGGTAGGTGAAGCCGCCGACGAACCCAACTTGGGGTTTCTTGCCTGCCTCGACGGCCCGGGCCTGCGAGGCGTACGCCTGGGCCTTGTGCGACAGGCCGACAAGTTCCGAGCGAGCGCCCAGCGCCGTCGCCGTCAACTGCTCGATCTCGGCGTCCTGCGCGGCATCGGTGTGCCCGTTCAGATGCCCCGGGCCCAAAGCGCTGGGAAGATGGTCGGCTGCCGCCAGATCCGGTTTCGTCCCCAGGCCGAAGTCGTTCCTGATGGCCAGCTCCTGAAGCTGGGTATCCATGGGCAGGGGTCGACCGAGCAGTCGGTTATACGCCGCCCTGGCCACTTCCGCCTCGTTGATTGTCTGGATCACGCGCTGACGCGCCTTGGCCAGAGAAACCCGCGACGCCAGCAAGTCGGTTCGCTTCGCGACCCCCTCCCTGTACAAGTTCTGGACGTCGCGTTCATGAGCCGCAAGCGTGGTGACGTTGCTCTGTGCCAGGCGGAGGAGCTTGTCGACTCGCAGCACGCTCAAGTAGGCCCTGGCCACTTCCAACTTCAGGTCCATCGCGGAGGTGAATTCCTCAGCGCGTGCGGCATGCGCCTGGGCTCCCGCGGCATCAATGCCCGAGAGGATGCGGCCTCCCGTGTAGAGCGGCACGGTCATCAGCGTGGAGGAGAAGAAGAAATCCTTGTTCAAGAAAGGCATGGAGAAGTTCATCGGCGCGGAGGAGCCGGAGATGGGAAGGTTCCCCTTGAAAGTGGGCGTGTTGTTCAACCAGGTGTACGCGTTGAGCGTGGTGACCGTGGGAAGTCGCTCTGCCTTGCTGGCGGCCAGACCGTGCTGGGCCGAAAACGTTCCCGCCTGCGCCGCGCGCAAACTCTGATTGGCGGCAACGGCTGCATTCCATGCATCGTCGAGCGACTCGGAGCGGCCCGGTCGCGACACCAGGACCGCCAGGAGCACGACGCCAAGACTGATCCATCGTGGATCGATTTTCGAGCCAGCCACGACCTCATCCCTCCTGGACTCAAGATCGGCGCGTTTCTCGATTCGGAATATCCTAGACGAGCCGTCAAGCGGGTGTGTTTGGTGTTTGGTGGCGAAACACAAAACACCAAACACAAAACACGAAAGGCAATGCAGGTTGTCCCGTCGCCACTCTTAAAGTCGAAATCTTCGGGCGTTGAAACCAGTAAGTCCGACCTGTCAGGGGGAAAAGCGGTTGGAGTTCGTTCGATTGTAGCGATCATGAGCCCCGCGAGTCCCACCAAGCTTAGGGTCAGTCAGTCGGTCAATCGGTCAGTGACCCAGGGAAATTGACCGATTGACCGATTGACTTGACCAAGTCGCGTTTGTGTATGGTGTATGGTGCTGCGCGGCGAAACACCAAACGCCGAACACCAGACATCAAACCCGAAGAAGGATCGAAGAACCATGGCGCGAACCAGGTCGTCGACCGCCGATCCCCGAGCGCAGGCGCGGCAGGTCGTCCGCGCCTTGAAACAGGCGTATCCCCAGGCGACCTGCGCGTTAGTACACGAGAACCCGTTCCAGCTTCTGGTTGCGACGATCCTCTCGGCCCAGTGCACCGACGTGCGGGTCAACCAGGTCACTCCGGAGCTGTTTCGCCGCTGGCCTGACGCCGGGAAGATGGCCGCCGCCGACCGGACCGAGCTGGAGGACCTGATCCGCTCGACTGGCTTCTTCCGCGCCAAGGCGAGGAACATCCAGGAGATGTCCGCCGCGCTGGCCGAGCAGTACGATGGCGAGATTCCCCGGGACATCGAGGCGCTCACGAAGCTGGCCGGAGTCGGTCGCAAGACCGCCAACGTCGTGCTGGGAACCGCCTACGGAGTGGCGTCGGGCGTTGTGGTCGACACCCACGTGAAGCGGCTGGCGTTCCGCATGGGGTTAACCGATCACAAGCAGCCCGAGCAGATCGAGCGCGACCTTATGGCCGTGGTGCCCCGCGGCGAATGGGTCAACCTGAGCCATCGCCTAATTCACCACGGCCGCCAGGTTTGCCTGGCCCGCAAGCCCCGGTGCAGCCAGTGCGGCCTGGGGAAGATCTGCCCCAGGAAGGGCGTGACGACGTGGCAGTGAGGGGGCCAAAAGAGCGGTTTTGTGTCGATGGTTCCCCGTAGGGGCCGCTGTGTGGACCAAATGCCCCGGCCATCGGTCCGCACAGCGGGCCCTACAATACCTGATGCCAAATGCCGGATGGCAAATGACTAATGAATCAATGACCGATGACCGATGACTCGATGACCAAGGACAGCGAGGCGAAGCCGAGCGAGGCGAGAAGACGAACAACATGCATGTACTCGACATCTTTCAGGAACATCCCACGACGTTCAGCTTCGAGTTCTTCCCGCCCAAGACCGATCGGGCGTCGGAGGAGCTGTTCGGCACGATCGCCCAGCTTCAGATCCTCAAGCCCTCGTTCGTGTCGGTGACCTACGGGGCAGGGGGGTCGACCCGGGAGCGGACGCACGACCTCGTGGTCCGAATTCAGCGCGAGACCAACCTGACCGCCGTCTCGCATCTGACCTGCGTCTGTCATTCTCGGGATGAGCTGGCGGCCATTCTCGATCGCTACGCCGAGTCGGGAATCGAGAACATCCTGGCCCTGGGCGGCGACCCACCGCGAAACAAGCCCAACTATGATCGCTCGTGCGATGCCTTCCAGTACGCCGACCAGCTCGTTCGCTTCATCCGCGAGCATGACGGGCCCGCCGACCCGCGCGGCTTCGGCATTGGCGTCGCCGGCTTTCCGGAGGGGCATCCGGCCACGCCCAACCGCCTGCGCGAGATCGATAACCTCAAGCGGAAAGTGGATGCAGGGGCTGATTATATCTGCACCCAGCTCTTTTTCGTGAATCACGATTTCTACGACTTTCGCGAGCGTTGCGAGCTGGCGGGGATCAACGTGCCCATCATCGCCGGCATCATGCCGGTCACGTCGAAGGAAAACATGGCCCGGATGGCCGAGCTGGCCCTGGGCGCCCGGATTCCGGCCCGGCTCCTCCGCGCCATCGACCGCTGCGGCGACGACCCCCGAGCCGTCGCCAAGGTTGGGGTCCACTGGGCCACCGAGCAGTGCAGGGACCTGCTGGACAACCAGGTCCGCGGCATCCATTTCTACACCCTCAACCGCTCGGACGCGACCAAGCAAATCTACGAGAACCTGGGAGTGAAGGATTCCCAGGGTCTCGAGGCGCGCAAGCGCCTTTGAGTGTCGCCGTGGCAATGCCCCCTCTTGAACTGACCCGAGAACTCAAGGCCGAGGCGCTCCGGCTGGGCTTCGACCGCGTGGGGATCGCGCCCGCCGTCGCGGCCCCGGACCACGACCGGTTCCGGGAGTGGCTGCGCGCGGGGCATGCCGCGGGAATGACCTACATGGAGAAGCACGCGGCGGCACGACGGCATGCCGAGCATGTGCTCGTAGGAGTCCGATCGATCGTCATGGTGAGTGTCGTTTACGGCCGGCCGAGTGAGGCGGTTTCCTGGGAACTTGAGGGGAAGATCGCCCGGTATGCCCAGGGGCGCGATTACCACAGGGTGCTCTGGGATCGACTCGATGAGTTGCTGGAGTGGTTGCGCAACGCCAGCCCGGGAGTGCGCGGCCGTGCCGTCGTCGATACGGCTCCGCTCCTGGAACGCGACTTCGGCCGGCTGGCGGGGCTGGGCTGGATCGGCAAGAACACCATGCTGATCGACCGCGAGCTGGGGAGCTTCACCTTCCTGGGCGCCCTCCTCGTCGACTGCGAGCTGGCGCCCGACAAGCCTCACGTCACCGATCACTGCGGCACCTGCACCCGTTGTCTCGAGGCTTGCCCGACCGACGCGTTCGCCGGACCCTACCAGCTCGACGCTCGCCGCTGCATCAGCTACTGGACGATCGAGCACAGGGGAGAGATCCCTGAAGAGCACGCCGGTTCGCTGCACGGCTGGGTCTTTGGCTGCGACGTCTGCCAGGACGTCTGTCCCTGGAATCGCCAGGCTCCCTCGGGGCGAATGGGGCAGCTCGAGGAGGGCAGGGGGGACCGACCGCCCAACCTGGTCGAGTGGCTGGATCGAGATGCCAGCGCATGGAAGACCGCGCTGGAGGGCTCCGCGCTGCGGCGAGCGAAGCGGGCGGGCCTCCTCCGCAATGCGGCCCTGGTACTCGGGGAGCGGAGAGCGGCCGAGGCCGAGCCCGCGCTGGCGAGACGGCTGATGGACGACAACGAGGACCCCGCGGTCCGATCCGCGGCGGCCTGGGCGCTGGCGCGCCTGGATACGCCGACGGCACGCGCCGTCCTGGAGCAGTACCACGCAAGGTGGTAGAACGGAATGAATTCCGTTCTACTCTCACCTCGGCCCAATCGCCTCGTGAATCGCTCACCCCGTGGAGGACGACGAAGTCGACGTGGAGGTCGAAGTCGAGTTCGTCGACGCCAACTGAGAGGGTGAGGTGATGACCTGCGGGGGATTGGTCGTGTACGTCACCGGCGAGATCTGGCCGGAGATCGACTGTCCGAACGCGTCGGTCGTCGTGACCTTGAACGTGTTGGATCCATTGCCCAGGGGCACCCAGATGCTGTAATTTCCCGAGGCGTCAGCCGTGGTTGTCGCGCCCGGCGAGTTGCCGTTGATCTCGGTGAAGGTGACCGTGGCGTTGGGCGTGACCGTGCCGGTGAAGTGCACGGGATTGTGATTGGTGATCCGGTCGTTCAAGGGACCGTCGGTCGCCGGATCGAGATTGACGGTGATGATCGGGCTGACCTTGGTGCTCGCTCCCAGATTCATCGCGGCGAAGGCGAGGTCGGCCGGCGAGATCTTGCCGTCGCGGTTGACATCGGCATCGAACGAGTACTTCGACGAGGTCGGGGTCGCGCCCAGGTCAGACTTGATGGTCTGGAGGTCGGCCGTGGTAACCTGGCCAGTGCCGGCCACGTCGCCTGGGAGATAGAACCCGACGAGGTACGTGCCAGTCGTGTTGGCTCCGCCCTTGACCTGCACCGTGTAGGTTGCTGGGGCCTGTCCGGTCTTGGGAACTGGCAACCGGATCATCACGGCCGAGGTGACCGGGTCCTTCATTTTCTGGGCCTTGATGACCTGGGCCGTGTAATACGAGTGAATCAGGCCGCCGACGGTTCGCCCCTTGGCGTTCTTGACCGAGACGATCTCGGGTGCAATGGTCGAGCCGGAGGCGGCGGCGACGTCGATGCCCAGAAGGATCTTGCCCCCGCGGGGCGCGGTGAACATGCTGGGATCCAGATTGAACTGGACCGATGAGACCTGATTCGCCGACGAGACCGTTCCCGGCATGATGGCGAACGTGCTGCCCTGGCCAGCACTCAAGAGCTGGCGATCTTCCAGCGGCTCGAGCGAGAGATTTTGCCCGCGCTTCTTCCGCGGTACGTGCTGAAGCGATCTCATAGGCCCTCCTTGGCCTTCGGCCGAGAGAAGTGATGCGTCGGCCAGCCTACACGTGACTGAGCAAACAGAAATGAATTGCAAGGATACATGGTGTCTGGCGGATCGAGAAACGTGGTCACCCGCCGCGAATCGCCTGATCCTTCTCCATACTATCGGCCGCGCGTCAGGCCGGCGCGCGCTCTTTTGGTCTCATTCTCGATTTAACAGTCGTATTTCCCCCTGAATGGGCGTCAGTTGGATACGAGTACGTCCGACCCGTTCTTCCAGTACTTGACATGAGGGGCCCGGTCTGGCGGTTGCGGTTTCATCACCGCCGTGGGCTCCGAGCGTCGGGCCCGCAGCCGCCAGGCAACCCCCGCGTACAGCACGACGGCCGCCCACAAGAACATGCCGTAACCCTGGGCAATCTCGTGCCCTCTTCCGTGGGCGAACAGCCCGCCCAGCTCGGTCGATGTGGTGGCCATGAACAGGAACGAGACCAGGAGCCCCCCACCGATCAAGATCCGCCGCCAGGGCTTGTTCGTGGACTGATAGACCTCCCAGACCAGATAGGTATAAGGAATCAAGAGCGTGACGAAGTGATGCTTCCAGCTTCGTTCCGAGATGAAAAGCATAGTCAAGACGACCAGCGCCATCTCGCCCAGCAATCGGGTATCGCGACGATCTTCCGTCTTGGTCCGGCAGAAGAACCCGAGGAGAGCCAGGAGTCCGACGGTGAGCGCCTTGACCAGATAGCTGACGAGCCGCGGCGGCCAGGCAACCAGGTTCACGTCGACATGAACGTCGTAGCGACTCGTGCCGGGAGGAATCTCCGTGAGCAGCCGGGTCATGACGCCCACCAGCGACTGGTTGATCTCCTGGGGGCTGGAACTGCCTTCCAGCAGGAAGGGGGTCAACATCCGGTGCCACCACATCTGGAGGCACTCGAAATTGAATCGAGGTCCGACGACCGCGCTGGGAACCACCGCGAGAAAGAGCAGCAGCCCCAGAAACGTGGCTCCCACCGTGCGCCAGGACCGCTTGTAGGCGAAATACGGGACGAAGAGCGCCGGTGTCACTTTGTACGAGATCGCCAGGCCCAGCAAGAGTCCCGCAAGCAGATCGTGCCCCTCGCGCCAGGCCTCAAACATGGCGATGATCAGGAAGAGAATCAGCAGGTTGATGTTGCCGTGATGCAGGTCTCCCAGGATCGGCCGCAGGCTGAGCAAGAGGACCGCGCTCTGGAAGAACGGGGGAAAGGGCAGCCCAGGAGGCTTCACGACCCTCAAGCAGAAGATCAAGGCGATGCTGGTGAGGATCACCTTGATCGCGAACCAGCTCAACGCCCCGGCCACCGGTGGCAAAGCCATCAGGGGCCCTAGGGTAATCGGCAAGATCGGCGGGTTGGGAAAGAGCATCTTGTCATAGATGTTCACCCCTTCCCAGAACTTGATCACCTGGGGCCGCCAGCGCACGAAGGCGCTGCGATGATCGGCAGCCTTGGGGTAATAAAAGGCGGCCGCGATCACGACGATCGTGGCCCAGAGAGACCAGAAAACCAGAGGCGCGAACCGACTGAGAAAGCGACGGCGCGATTCGGACTCGAACTCTAGCACGGCATACTCCCTCCCTGGAGAAAGCCACGCAGGACGTGAATTCATCCGTGCGCCACCGCGTTTTTTCGGAGGCTGGTCCCCGCTTGATCATCCAGGATGCCGAAGAGGAGGAACCATCTCCAGTTCAACTTCTCGGATGCCCGCGGGGGGCCGCAACCCGATGAACGGAACACGATCTCCCTCCTCAAGCCGCGGCTCGAGCGGGATCTCCGGGCGTACCCGGAGGTTCGGGACGGAGTGATACCGCAAGACAATCGATCCGTCAAGAGAGGGTGACATCTCCCGGACGACCAGCCGGCCCGCCTCGGCCACGACCTTGGCTTTTCCCTCGATCGTGTCTCCCTCAAACCCCTTTACCCTACCCAGGAGCAGCGTGCCGTCATCCTCGAGAATCGTGATCAGATCAGGGTTGGCCAGGCAGAACCGGCGGGCCCGCGGACTCCAGCAGAGAATCGCCGACGGGCGATAGAGCCGGGCATGCTTCTCGAAAAAAGCACGGTCCCAGTCCGTCTCGCCGAACAGCATCCCCTCGCCAAACTGGGTGAAATTGGTGTTGAGCGCCGCGTGCAGGTACGGACCGCCGATCAGCTCCACCCCCGTACGCTCGGGAATCAGACCGCTGAACCGTCCCCGCTGATAAGGGTCGCGAATCCCCGGCAGGTCCTTTCCTCCCTCCTCGTAGAGCAGGCGTTCACCAGGCTTCAGATGGCGCTTCACACCGTCCAGAACCCAGAGCAAACGCTGCGACGGACTGCTGGAAAGGAACGGTTCGCCGGCCCAGAGACGGCTTCTCAGCGAGACGAAAAGCGGAGGGCCCAGCACCCTCAGACCGATCAGGAAAACGGCCGCCAGCGCCCAGCGATCGAGCCGGACCGTCCGCTCACCGCCCCGGAGCCGCCGGAGAATGCCATCGAGCCCCGCGCCGCCCGCCACCGCCAGCCCCGTGTAGAAGGCGTACGTGTGCCGGCCCGGCTGGAGGAAATCCAGGCCCGCGGAGGCGCCGGCGAGGTATCCCCAGCAGAACCCCGCGAGGCAGAAGCCCGCCAGCGCAACACAACGAACCCGGCCCTGCCGCAGAAGGATGGCAAAGC